>JAEUAF010000800.1 GCA_019695485.1 Sorangium sp. | reverse complement strand
ACCATCTATCACCTCGCTGCCATGTTGGGTGGGCCACCGTCTGACATGTGTTTGAACACGGTGGTGACTTCGCGGAATCTGTTGGAGGCGGTGGTGGCGCAACCAACGCCGCCCAAGGTCGTTCTGGTGTCAAGCTTCGGGGTCTACGGCACCGCCTGGCTGCCCGCACACTCGGTCATCAACGAAGAGACGCCGCTCGAGCCGACCCCTGAGCTCCGAGACCCGTATTCGCAGATCAAGCTCCGGCAAGAGCGTCTGTTTTGGGATTACCGAGCCCAACACAACTATCCCCTCGTCGTGCTGCGGCCAGGGGCGATCTATGGGCCCGAGTCGTATGGCCTGTCGGCCCGCATCGGGCTTCAGTTGCCGGGGGTCTTTTTGTTTCTCGGTGGCAATAACCCGCTGCCGCTCTCGTACGTCGATAACTGCTCCGACGCGCTGATCGCCGCCGCGCGCAGCAGCGCTGCAGACGGCCAAGTCTACAACGTGCATGACGACGAGCTGCCGACCTGTCGCCAGTTTCTAGATCGCTACGTGCGTGAAGTCCGTCCGCTGCGCGTGGTGCCGGTGCCTTACGCGATGCTGTTCGCGGGTTCCCACGCAGTTTTGCGCTACCACGTGGCGTCCAAGGGTCAGCTGCCCGCGGTCTTCACGCCCTACAAGACGCGCTCCTCCTGGAAGCCGATGCGCTTCGATAACTCCAAGCTTCACACGCTTGGCTGGCGCCCGCTCGTAAGTTCGGAGGAAGCGATGCGCCGCACCTTCGAGAGTCACCGGCGTCACTTTCAGGGAGCGCATGCATGACGCAGAACCCGCTCCGCCAGCAGGTAAAGGCACTCCTTTCCAAGGCCTTCCCGGCGAGCCTCTTCATGACCGCCGGACCGCCTGGCAGTCGCGAGATCGCGCTGACTTTCGACGATGGCCCGCACCCGCTCCACACGCCTCGTCTGCTGGATGAACTCGGGCGGCTCGAGGTGCGCGCGTCCTTCTTCTTTCGGGGGGACCGCGTGCTCCGTTATCCGGACATCGCTCGTCGTGCGGTCGCCGAGGGGCACGACGCCGGCAATCACTCATTTTCGCATGGCGAGCCGAGCGAGACGAGCTTCGTCTCGCTCGCCGAAGAACTGTCCCGCACCTCCGCTCTGATCGCTGCGATCACTGGCGTGCGCCCCACCCTGTTTCGGCCGCCGAAGGGGCAGCTGACTCCGGCCAAGTTGGCGGCGACGCTCGCGCTCAGGCACACGACGGTGCTCTGGAACCACGATTCGAAGGACTTCTCGGGCACCACCGATTCAGTCCGGGATTATCTGGAGTCGAGCCCGCTCTCGGGCGGCGATATCGCGCTCTTTCACGACACCTTCCCGATCGCGCACAGCGTGTTGCCCGCGATCGTGGCGCGTGCGCGGCAAAGCGGGCTTGGCTTCACCACGATTTCCGCGTGGCTCGGGGCTGCGCCAAACCATGGCACTCGCGCCACCCCCTGAAGACGCGCTGTCGCGCGTGCTCGGTCGCAACATCCCCGCGCTCGATGGCGTGCGCGGCATCGCGATTCTTTGCGTTCTCGGGCATGAGCTCTTGATCGAGCATGAAGAAAGCGGTCGCGTCGTACAGCTGCTGCTCGCGCCGCTGCAGGCGGGCTGGTGGGGCGTGCAGCTGTTCTTCGTGCTGTCGGGATTTTTGATTACCGGCATCTTGCTCGATACGAAACACGCGCAGGGTTATTGGTCGACCTTCATGGCGCGCCGCGCGCTGCGCATCTTCCCGGCGTACTACGTGGTCTTGTTCTTGGTGCTGATCGTGGCGCCGCTCTTGGTCTCGCACCCGCCGGAGCTCTTGGCCCAATACCGGCATCAGGCCTGGTATTGGCTTTACGTCGCCAACTGGGGATTTCTCGGGAAGAACGTGACCATCACGCCGCTGGCGCATTGCTGGTCGCTCGCGTTGGAAGAGCAGTTCTATTTGGTTTGGCCGCTGATTGTCGGCAGTCTGCGCAACACTTGGCTGCTCAGGCTATGCCTCGCGCTCTCGCTGGGCGCTCTCTCGATTCGCTGCGTGGGGACGGCGCTGCATGTCGATCCCAACGTGCTGTACGACGCCACGTTCACGCGCGTGGACGCGCTGGCGATGGGGGCTCTGGTGGCTACGCTGCTGCGGGAGCCCGCGTGGACCAGGGCGATCCTGCCGCGTGTGCCCAGGCTCGCCATGCTGAGCGGGGTAGGGCTCTTGCTAGTGACTCTGGCGAGCGGATTTCTGGCTCGCTTGAACCCTGTGACACTGACTCTCGGGCACACCTTGCTGGCGATTGTCTCGGCCCTGTTGGTGCTCGAAGTCGTGAGGCGCACGGCAACGGAGCCGGCGGGGCGTATGATCCGCTGGCTGTCGGCGCCCTGGCTGCGCACGTTTGGAAAATACAGCTATTCCATCTACCTGATTCATCTGCCGCTCAATCTGCTCGCGACGCGCGCGCTGACGCCGTTTTCAGATCGGCTAACGGGCTTCGTGTTCCTCGGCTTTCAGCTCCTCGAGGTGTTGCTCGGGAGCCTGCTCTTGCTCGGCCTCGGCTGGCTCTTGCATCACAGCGTGGAACGGCCCTTTCTCAAATTGAAGCGCTTCTTCGTGGTTCGGCCAGCTCCGGCGCGCGAAGCGTCGGTTCTGCTCGCGCCGCCGCGCTGAGTTACACGATCGAGTCTACGGAGCTCGGTTGTGCGCGGTCGAACAAGCTTCGCATGCAGCGCGCGAAGCCAATCCGAAAGTAGGAATTTAGCCGGTGCTTGTCGGCCAACTTCGCCGCCGCGTAGAGCAGCACGACCGTAAGACTGAAGTAGAACGGCGCGACCCAGAGCGGTGGCTTCGGGAGCAACGGCACGGCCGTGTAATACACGTAGAACTGCAAGACGAAGACGATCAGCGAGTTTCTGCCGATCGCGGCCGCCGCTTGCCGCCAGCGACCGTCTTCGATCGGGCCCAAGCGCTGCTCGAGTTCGAGTCGTAGCAGCCAGCCAATTCCTGCCATCGCCAGCCCGCAGTAAAACGCGAGATAGGCGAAGGACGGCGGGATCTTCTCCCCAATTGACAGCAGATGAAGGAGGCGACCCTCCAAGTTCGCGGCGCCCATGGTGGCGTGCCCCTTCAGTGGGCGCTCGACGACCTTGGCTAGCAGCACCAGGCCGAGCAGCGTCCCCGATGTGCGGAAGGCGAAGCGCACCGGCAGCGCGATGTCACCTGATTTTCTGGCGCGGGCCAAGAGCGAGCCGAACGCGCTGCCTAGCAGGTACACGCCAAACCAGGGGACGAAAGGGAACCCGTAGCAGAGCGTCTCTCCACCGAGTCGGCCGAATAGCACCTCTTTCAGGAACTGCGTCGCCGCCCCGCTCGGTACCCAATCGACTTCGAAGGTCCACGACGTGAGCAGCAAAACGGCGCCCAGGGTAACCCGCACATTGGCCGCGAAGTACTGAGCGATCACGGCCCCGCACACCAGTGAAAAGCCGATGGTGTCGGTGATGTAGAGTTCGTTGCCCCACAATAGCCGCGACAGTGTGCTGCCAGGCGCTGAGGTCGGGAAGTGAGCCAGCGCGATTAGCGGGTGGCAAATCAGAATGAGAAACAGCCCACGATCGATGAGCTTGTCGCGGGTGACCCAGAACGGACCGCGGCCCCCATCTCGCAGCAACCCGAGCACTGTCCCACTCAACAACACGAAAGAGGGCGTCGCAATACGCGTGATGAAGATGGTGGCTGGGTGGAGCCCAAAGCGATGGAAGCCGCGCAGATATTCGTACGAAAAGTGAGAAAGAAACACAAAGAGCATCGCGATCCCGCGGGCGGTATCGATCGAATCCAGACGGGATTTGGCTCTTTTTTCAGGCGGATTCACGGAGAACTCAGTTCGTCGGACGCAGGCTGCGGGCAGGGGTGATCACTCGTACACAGTTCGACTACCGGTGGGGGGCTTGCTCGCTTCTGGGGCAGATGTCAGCGCTGACTTTCGCCTCAGGCCGTAGCCTCACAAACTCCCCGATAGCTTGCTGTCGCGCAAGTCCCCAAGATTTGCGGTGGAGAGATCCTCTCCTGCAACAATCTTGCATTACCTTGTTCGGCTAATGCGCACTGGAACTCTGCACTCACAGCACGAAATGGCATCACACTCGCCTACTTCGCACGCGCATGACCCTGGCGGGTTTCACCCATTGGCGCATTGCGCCGCCGGCGGTGGAGCTTCGCAATTGCTGCGCCGCCGATAAACGCCGGTCGCAAAAGCGTCGCGAGTATCGTCAGGACATTAAGAAACGCGTCGCAGAACTCGCGCTCTCAAGGGACGAGCGAGCGCGCCGCGCGTTTAGCCGACTGCGGGCATGAGCGGCGTCAGTTGGCCGTGGAAGAAGGCACTGGCTTGCGCGACTTCGTCATGCGCTGGCTGTCGCGGCATCAGCACCGCTGCGCTGTCAGCGACTTTGCGCACGACTTCGAAAGCCGGAACATCATCCCAGGTCGGGCCGTCGAGCACGATGAAATCATACGCTCCGCGGAGCTCGCTCACGCACGCCTCGAATTCGCGCGGTGGCAGCGAACCGAAGCGTCGTGAGCTGCTTTCGGCGAGGACGTGAAACGAAGGCGAACATTCCGTGACGGCCCAGCGCGCGCCGGGCGGGCTGCCGCGTCGACCTTCGAGTTGCTCGGACAGTCCATGACCGGCCGCCACGTTGATTCTCGCCAGACGATGCACGTGGGGTCGAGTGAAGTTGCCTTCCAGGAGCAGAACTCGGGCCTGATTCAGCTCCGATAGGCCAAGCGCGATCTCGGCGGCCAAACGTGCTTTGTCTTCGACCGCTTGCGGTGACGAGACGACGACGGTGACGCAACAGCGCTCAGCGCCGAGCGGCGCCAGCGCCGCAACCAGCGGGCGGCGTTGTTCGGGCAATAACGCCAGATCGGGATACCAAGACGCGCCGACGCGTTCAGCCTGCACTGGGGTCGTATAGCGATTGGAATGTCTATTGTGCATGGTCGCGGAGAGCACGGGGACGATGGGTGATCCCAGCGAAAGTGTTGCGCTCATCTTGACCGCGCCGCTCGACGCCGGCGGTTGAGAGCTGCTGTATGCCGCGGCTGGCGGTCGAGAGCTGCTGTATGCAGCGGGCGGCGGCCCAGAGCTGCCGTATCCAGCGGGCGGCGGTGCAGAGCTGCTGTATCCGGCGGGCGGCGGTGCAGAGCTGCTGTATCCGGCGGGCGGCGGAGCGCTCGAGATCGGACGGGGCGCGGGGTTCGCGGGCACGGTGCCCGGGCGCACCGACCCTGCGCTGCGTCGACCAGTGAGTGCGAAAGCAACCGCCGAAGACAAGAGTGATAGCACCGCGCCAATCGCCAGCAGCCGGGGACGGTTGGGTTTCGTCGGCCAGACCGAGGCTTCGGCGGGAGCTCGAATTTCCACGATGGGCGGCGGCAGTCGTTCGGGAGTGCTCAACGCGTGCTGTTCTGCGTTGAAGGTAGCGATCAGGCGTTCCCACTCCTTTTGGACCTGGGGTTGTACGCCGGGTGGCGCCTTGAGCTGCGCCGAGCGAGCGCGCGTTTGCGAGATGGCTCGACTGATCTCCAGCAACCGAGCGCGCAGCTTCGGTTCGTCGACGGGCTCGGCGTATGGGTTGCTCGTCCCGGATTGTTCGAGCTTCTTCTGAATCAGCACTCGCTCGGACATCAGCGAGTCGAGGCTCTGTGTGGGCTTCGCACTGCTCGCAGGATCGCTGCTCTGTGGTGCGTTTTGGAATTCAAGGTGGGCTGCCAAGAAGTTTTCGAGGTCGCGCGTCGCGCGCTCGAGCGCTGTCTCCAGCGCGGCGCGCCGTTCGATGTGCGGATCGAAGCTCTTGCCCGCCTCGCGAACGGCGACGCGCAACGCTGCGCTGCAGCTCTCCAAAGCATTGGCTCGGTGCGGCCCGCTCGTACGGATGTCGAAGGTCTCGCCGTCGTCGCTCGTTACCTCGACCATGCCCGCCTTGACGAGCGGCTCACTCGCCGCGAGCAGCAGGCGCAAGCGTTCGGCGAGTTCCGCAGGGGGTTTACGTGCTGCGCTTGGCGCTGTTTCGATGTGAACTTTGCCCGCCGCGTGAAACGTCGCCGGGGCGAGAAAGGCGTAGCCGGTCGTGACCCCGAGTGGTGCAAGGAAGGCCATCACGCGCACTGGCCAGACGCCCCGGGGGCTCGGCCCGGCCGGCGAGCTCTTGGACGGGTGGTCGGATTGGGCGGACATCGAAACCTCACGGCGACTTTGGGCTCGAAAATCGCCAAGCACAAGCCACTCTTCTCGCCATTATCGACATAGTTTTCCAGTCCGGCACGCTTCTATGTAGAGTTCGCCGCGTGAACGACCTGCTGCTGCGCTCGGGCCCGTTCAGCCGCCCGCCGGCCCCAGATCCGGCCACTTCGAGCTCTTTCGACCTACTCACATGACAGCCCGCCAACCGATCTACTTCGGCCCTTCGGAACGCCCGCTCTTCGGCTGGCTGCACACCCCAGCGACGGGCCCAAGCGCGACGGGCGTCGTCTTGTGTAGCCCGTTTGGGTACGAAGGGGTCTGCGCTCACCGCAGCCTCAAGCGCTTCGCTCACGCGTTCGCGGAGGCGGGCATGCCGGCGCTTCGTTTCGACTATGACGGCGTGGGTGACTCCGCAGGCGAGCCTACGGACGCGAACCGTTTGGCGAGCTGGGTGCAGAGTGTGAAGCTTGCGATTGAGGTGCTGAAGGCCCGCACGGGCGTGACGCGCATCGTGCTCTTTGGCGTGCGCCTGGGCGCTGCGTTGGCCGCGTTGGCCGCCGACGCCTGCGGGGGGGTGGACGGCTTCATCGCGGTTGCGCCTGTGGTGTTGGGCAAGGGCTACCTGCGCGAGTTGCGCGCGTTGCAGCGCCTGATGGGGCTCGCTGCGCCGCCGCCCGGGACAGAACCGCTGCCCGAGGGGACGCTCGAGTCGGCGGGCTTCGTAATGCTCCCAGAGACCGTGGCGGAGGTGACCGCGCTCGACCTGGTTGGGCGTGCGCTCAAGCCGGCTCCACGGGTGTTGGTGATAGACCACGATAGTTTGCCTCAGGCCGATGCCTGGCTCGAGAAGCTGAGGCAGCTCGGCGCCCACGTGGAGGCGCCGAAGGTGGCTGGCTACACCAGCATGGTGCTCGACCCACACAACGCGAGCGTTCCGGAGCAGATCATCGGCACCGCCGTCGACTGGCTCAAAGCCTCGCTGTCGAGTGAGCTGGCGCCGAGCGCAGCTGCTGAACATCGGGAAACCCCAGCGGCCGCCAGCGTCGAGATGCCCTGGAACTCGGGCAATGGGCAAACCCACGTGTCTGAGCTCGCGACCTTCATCGACCCCGAGCGCCGACTGTTCGCGGTAGTGACGCGGCCCCCCGCGTCCGTGGAAAAGTCACAGCCGCTCGGGCTCTTGATTTTGAATGCAGGCGCGGTGCACCACGTGGGGCCGAATCGCCTGTACGTCAGCTTGGCGCGGCGCCTCGCGCAACAAGGCTATACGGTGCTGCGCCTCGATATCTCGGGTATCGGCGACAGCAGTCCGCATCCGGGGGAGCCGGAGAACTCTGTGTACACCGCGCGTGCGGCCGAAGACATTCAGTGCGCGCTCCGTTATCTGCGTGAACTCGGGGCGCAGCGCTCTGCCGCCATTGGGCTCTGCTCCGGCGCGTACAACGCCTTCAAGGCCGGCGTTCGCGGTGACGATATTGCATCGATCATTGCCATCAATCCGCT
>JAEUAF010000792.1 GCA_019695485.1 Sorangium sp. | reverse complement strand
ATCGAAACGCGTGCTTCTCGAGGTCGACGTGCCTGCCGATCTGCCCGCGGTCGAACTCGATCCCGAGCAAGTCGGCATCGTGCTCGGAAACTTGGTCTCGAACGCGATTCGCCACTCGCACGAGGGTGGGCGCGTGATCTTGGCGGCCCGCGATGAAGGCGCCGAGCGCATCTTCAGCGTGCGCGATGAAGGCAGCGGCATTTCGCCGCAGCACTTGCCGCGCATTTTCGAGCGCCACTTCAGCGGCGGCGACCCCGCCACACTGAAAGGGCGGCACGGCCTTGGGCTCGCCATCGCCAAAGAGATCGCGCTGCGCCACGGGGGCGATCTCGAGGTCCGGAGCACCCTCGGGCAGGGCAGCACGTTTCAACTGCGCCTGCCGCGGCGCGCTCAGCCGCACGCGCGCCCAATCGCCGAAGACGCTACTTGAGAATCACGACCGTGTTGCAGCCGAACAAGACCTCGAGCTTCATGTTCGGATCCGCTTTGACCTGAGCGCAGGTGTCGCCGCAGAGGTTAATCTGGCTCATATCGGCAGAGTATTGCCAGCCCTGCGTGCAGGCGCTAGCGCTCGGGTCACGCGCGACGTTCGTCACCTGTCCGCTGCCGCTCGTGACGCGCACATTCACTTTCCCGTAGTCGAGCGTCGATCCAGCCGGAGCCGGCGGGATCTGGTACGTGCAGCCAACCAGCGCACGCCCACGAATGCTGTCGAGCGCCGCGCTGAGCTGCGCCGCGGCATCACCGGTAGTGTCAATCAAATAGGCCTGATCGGTGCCGCCCGCTTGCGCGATCTGATTCAACGACGACAAGTTGTTACCAACCCCGAGCACGTAGGTGGGCACGCTCGGGTTCGCCGCGTACGCCGCCTTCGCGACATTGGCCGCGTTAGCGATGGTGTTGTCGCTCGCGCAACCGACGGGGTAGCCGTCCGTCGAGTAGACGACCGCAACGCGATGCCCGACGTGAGCCTTGGCATAGTCGGTGGCGTGCTGAACGGCGCCGGTCAGTGAGGCCAACGTCGGTGTATTGCCCGCTGGCTTCTTGGCATCGATGGCGGCGTCGAGCTTCGACACACCGCCAGGCAGCGCCGCAATTTCGACACTGGGCTTGGTGTAAGTCGCGGCGTCACAAGCATTGCTGGGCGCCGGAAAGAAGGCGATGCCCACGCCCACGCCCGCGTTCGCCGGCGCGTTCATGAACGACTTGAGCGCCGCGCTCTCCACCACCCAGCGCGTGGTGCTCGAGTAAGGCGGGCCCGGATCAACGGTACAGGGTTTTGTCGCGGAATCCGGCACCGGACAATTCATCGAGCCCGTCGTGTCGACCATGAAGTAGAGATCAACCGGCACGCGCTCACCCTCCACGGACGTGCCGACGCAGGCCGTTCCCGGATCGAAACCAGCGGCCCCGTTCTGCCCGGCGTTGCCCGAACTACGCCCGCCCGTACCGAAATTGATGCCACCGCCACTGGCAGCGCTGCCCGTCGCACCATTCGCGGAACTGCCGCTCCCTTCCGACAAACTCTGGTTGCCCGAGCTACACGCCACGACCACCCAAGCACCCATCACCAAAGCGAACGAGGAAACTTCGCGCAACACCGGAACCTCCACAAACAACGAAACGTAGGCCCTCTCGAGCTTCGAGAAAACCAACAGCACAATCCCAAAAGCTATCATGCGCGCGAAGCGTCGCAAGATGCGACAACTCGAATACTCACTTCGAGACTCACGCGCGGCGCACATACACACCGAAGCGCGCAGCACGCACGCGCCCACCCGAGCCTCACGCTTCGCGAATCAGCGCACAGCCTGCGACGCCCGCCCCGCGGCGCAGCGATCCACGTGAAACAGCCATTTCGCGTATTCTTCACACAGAGGCGGCCCTCGCCAGCCTACTCACCCCTCTAAGTGATTCCCTCACCGAGACGCGAACCACACACACACTCGCAGGAACTGAGCGCCGCGCTCGACTGCGCGTTGACCTTGGTTGGGTGGGCTACATTGGAACGGGCGCGACCGCCGGCGAACCGCGACACTGGGCAGCGAGCCGCGCGCCGGGCGGGTCTGCAGCCGCGCCAGCCCCGCTCTGTTGATAAACGACGTCGCGCCCCTCGCTTCAACGCTTTGCACGCGCGAGGCCGTGCCCCATAGTCCGGCCATGTCGGAACATCGAGCAGCGATCAATTGGCAGCGGAAGAGCGCCGACTTCAAACTGCCAACCTTTTCGCGAGATCACGAAGTGGCGTTCGGCAGTGGGCAAGCGCTCGGTCTCTCTGCCACGACGGAAACCCACGGCAACGCGAAGCTCGTCAATCCGGAAGAGCTACTCGTCGGCGCACTCGCCAGCTGTCACATGATGACGTTCCTGGCGATCGCTGCGCGGGACGGCATGACCGTGGACAGCTACGCGGATGATGCCGTCGGGGTGCTGGAAAAGAACTCAGAGGGCCGCACGGCCGTGACCCGCGTCACGCTGCGGCCAAGCGTGGTGTTCGGCGGCGAGCGTCAACCGACGGAAGCCGAGCTTTCTCGGCTTCACGAAAAGGCGCATCGGGGTTGCTTCATCGCCAATTCGGTGAAAACCGAGGTGCATGTGGAGCCCGGCCCGCGCTGACCCGAGCCGATGCCGAAAACAGCGGCGCCACACTGGGCGTCGAGCGCGAGTCGGTACTATATGATCGCGGACTCCAGTCGAAGGACGGTACTCTCGCATGAACGTGATCCCTGCAAATTCTGCAAAATCCTGGCTCATCCAGAGGCTCGCTGGGCTCTTCTTGCTCGTTTTTACGGTGTCCGCGAGCGGCTGTGGCTACAACGAAGTCATCGACCGCGATGAAGACGTGAAAGCGGCCTGGGCGGAAGTACAGAACCAGTACAAGCGCCGCGCGGACTTGGTGCCGAACCTGGTCAAAGTGGTGAAAGGGGCCGGCCAATTCGAGCAAGACACGCTCACGAAAGTCGTCGAAGCGCGCTCGAAAGTTGGCAGCCTCAAAGTGGACGCCTCCACGATTGAAGATCCAGCCAAGCTCAAGGAGTTCGAGCAGGCCCAGGGGCAGCTGTCGTCCGCGCTCTCTCGCCTCATGGTCGTCGTCGAACGCTACCCCGAGCTGAAGGCCACCGACGCCTATCGCGACCTGCAAGCGCAGATCGAAGGCACGGAAAACCGCATCGCGGTCGCCCGCAAGCGCTACATCGAAGATGTCGCGGAATACAACAAGGTCGTGCAGCGTTTCCCGACTAGCATCGGCGCCAGCATGCGCGGCCGGAAAGAGCGCCCCACCTTCCAAGGCTCGGCTGAGCTCGAGAAGGCTCCGGACGTCAATCTGTGAGCGCCGCCGCGTTTCCATTGGGAGGGGCTCCACTAGGCGCAGGCGCCTCTGGCCGGCCGCGCGCATCTTGGCGACCGGCGTGGCTGCGCCTGGTGGCACTCCTGAGCTTCGCGCTGCTCGTGCTTGGCACTCGCTTGGCACTCGCGGCGCCGCTCGCCGTGCCGCCACTCGAGGCGCACGTCAACGATCACGCACACCTGCTCTCGTCCAGCGAGACCGAGAGTCTCGAACAGAAGCTGTCCGCGTACGAGCAACGCTCGGGCCACCAGTTCGCACTGCTGACCATCGACACACTCGACGGCGACTCGGTCGAGGGCTTCTCGATCCGCGTCGTCGAAGCCTGGAAGCTCGGCAAAAAGAAGCAGGACGACGGGCTCTTGCTGCTCGTGGTCAAGAACGACCACAAACTGCGCATCGAGGTCGGCTACGGCCTGGAAGGCGTACTCACCGACGCCGTCACCTCGCGCGTCATTCGCAACGTGCTCACTCCCGCGTTCCGAAAGAACGCATATCCGCAAGGCATCGAGCGCGCATTCGACGCGCTGATCGCAGCCGCCTCCGGTGAGCAAGCGCCCGCGAGCCCGGCCGCTGGAGACGAAGCGCCGAAGCCGTTTTCCTTCTTCAGACTGATCTTTGGTCTGATCTCGCTCGCCTTCACGCTAAGTCCATTCTTCATTTTCGTGTTCATCGCCTGGC
>JAEUAF010000770.1 GCA_019695485.1 Sorangium sp. | reverse complement strand
AAATGGCCAAAGTTCTGATCGATTTGGTCCGTCAAAAATTCCCGAACGCCGTCATCGAGCACAGCTCGCATCACGGCGACGAAACCCTGGTTCTCGAAGCGGCGTCCTGGCACGCGGTCGCCGAGTTTCTGCGCGATGACCCGCGCGCCAACATGCAAATGTTGGTGGACTTGACAGCGGTCGATTACCCCGACCGCGATCCGCGCTTTGAGGTCGTCGCCCACTTGCTGTCCCTGACGAAGGGCCACCGGCTGCGCATCAAGACGCGCGTCGGCGATCCCGAGGGCGACTCCGTGCAGGTCGATTCACTGAGCGACTTGTGGGCGAGCGCGAACTGGGCCGAGCGCGAGGCCTTCGACATGTTCGGCGTGCGCTTCACGGGCCACGCCGATTTGCGTCGGATTCTGCTGTATCCCGAGTTCGAGGGGCACCCCTTGCGCAAGGACTACCCGGCGAGTCGCATTCAGCCGCTGCTCGAGTACCGCGACGTGCCGAATATCGAGAAGATCGCCCCGTTCAGCGTGGACGAGGGCATGTCTTTCGGCCGCCAGACGCACGCCACCGGCCGTTACGGCCAAGACGACACCGAGAGCAACTGATGGAACCGTTGGATCAAGAGCTAGAAGAGTCGGAGCTCGAGCTTCCTGCCGAACCCATGTTGCTGAACGTGGGTCCGTCCCACCCCGCCATGCACGGCACGGTGCGCTGCGTGATGGAGCTCTCGGGCGAGATCATCGAGCGCGTCGACGTGCAGGTCGGCTACCTGCATCGCGGCTTCGAGAAGATGTGCGAGCGCGGCACCTGGACGCAGGTGTTCCCGTATGTCGATCGCTGTAACTACGTCTCCCCGATGCTCAACAACGTCGGGTTTGCCCTGGTTTGCGAGAAGTTGCTCGAGATCAAGGTTCCCGAGCGCTGCCAGTGGTACCGCATGGCGCTCGGCGAGCTCGCGCGCATGTCGGACCATCTGACCTGCGACGGCGCCATGGCGATGGAGCTCGGCGCGTTCACGCCGTTCCTCTGGATGATCAAGGGCCGAGAGATGATCTGGGACTTGATGGAGGAGGAGACGGGCGCGCGCCTGACTCACAGCTTCGGTCGCGTGGGCGGCATGGCTCAGCCCCCGACCGACGGCTTCAAAGAGAATGCGCGCGCAGTCGCCAAGCACATTCTTCACATCATCGAAGAGGTCGAGCGCTTGCTGCTCGGCAACCGCATCTTCCTCGACCGCCTCGAAGGCGTCGGCGTGATCAGCCAAGAGGACGCGATTTCGCTGTGCTGGACCGGGCCCTGCCTGCGCGCCACGGGGATCCCTTACGACGTGCGTAAGGCGCATCCGTACCTCAAGTACGGCGAGGTGGACTTCGACGTGCCGGTGGGGCAGGCGAGTGACTGCTTCGATCGCTTCATCGTGCGCATCGAAGAGATCAAGCAGAGCGCGCGCATCCTGGAGCAGTGCCTGAAGGCCATGCCGGACTCGGGTCCCGTCAACGTCGACGACCCGCGCGTGATCTTGCCACCGAAGAACGAGGTCTACTCGACCATCGAGGGCACGATTCAGCACTTCAAGATCGTGATGGAAGGGCTCAAATTGCCCGCCGGCGAGGCCTACGGCTACACCGAAGGCGGCAACGGCGAGATGGGCTACTACATCGTGAGCGACGGCAGCGGCACGCCGTTCCGCGTGCGCATCCGTCCCCCCTGTTATTACATTACGGGCGGCCTCGAGCGCGTGATCACGGGCCATATGATGGCCGACGTCGTGCCGTGCTTCGGTTCGCTCAACATGATTGGTGGCGAATGCGACCGTTGATGCCCGTCGGGCTGTCCCATTCGAACTCGGAGCGTTGATGCCTACTTTCAAGCTGGACGATCGAGAAATTCCGTTCGAGCCGGGCGACACGATCATTCGTGCGGCCCACCGTGTGGGCATCGATATCCCGCACTACTGCTGGCATCCCGGGCTGAGCGTGGCCGCGAACTGCCGCATGTGTCTGGTGGAGATCATGCCGCCCCCCGGCAGGCCCGCGCTGATGCTCGACGTGCTTTCGTGGGACGCCGAAAAAGGCGAGTACGTCCCGCAGAAGAAGCCGAAGCTGCAGCCGGCCTGTCAATTCGGAGCCGCGGACGGGCTGGTCGTGAAGAGTGGGACCAGCGAGCACGTCATCAAGGCGCGTTCGGCGGTTCAGGAGCTCTTGCTCTTGAATCACCCGGTCGATTGCCCGATCTGCGATCAGGCCGGTGAGTGCCGCTTGCAGGACTACTGGCTCGAGCATCAGGCGAAGAAGAAGCGCATGCGCGACGAGCCGGTGCACAAGCCTAAGGGCGTCGTGTTCGGGCCCACCATCGTGTACGACGCGGAGCGCTGCATCGTTTGCACGCGCTGCGTGCGCGTCTCGGAGGAGCTCGCCAAGGACCCGGTACTCAGCGTGCGCGAGCGCGGCAACCTGAACGAGATCGTCGTCGCTCCCGGTCGTGAGCTCGATCACAAATACACGCTGATGACCGAGTACGTGTGCCCGGTGGGCGCACTCACGGCGGTCGACTTCCGCTTCAAAGCGCGCGTCTGGTTCTTGCGCTCGGCGCGCACCGTGTGCACGGGCTGCGCGACAGGCTGCAACTCCTTCACGGATTTCGACCCGCGAAATCAGAAGGTGTACCGCTATCGCCCGCGCGAGAACGAGCTCGTGAACAAGTATTGGATGTGCGACGACGGCATGCTCGAGCATCGCCGCATCCACGAGGGGCGCGTGCTGACCGCGCGCGTTCGCGGAGAAAACACCACGCGCGAAGCGGCCCTCGAGAAAGCGGCCGATTTCTTGCGCGGCAAAGAGCCGAGCAGCATCGGCGTCGTGCTGAGCCCGGAGCATTCCCAGGAGGACAACCTGGCGCTCGTCTGGCTTGCTCGCGAAGTGCTCGGGACCACGCAGGTGTTCGTGGGCGGTCGGCCCGAAGGCACCGGTGACGACATCCTGATCAATGCGGACAAGAACGCGAACTCCGCTGGCGTGGCCGAATTCGTCGACCTCATCGCGCTGCGTTCGTTCTCGGAGTTCGAAGCGACGGTGGCGGGCGGCAAGCTCGACGTGGTGGTCTCGCTCGGCTCGGCCGTGCCGCACGACACGCAGGCGCCGGGCAAGGTGCGCGCGTTGGTCTCGCTCGTCACCCACGAAGGTCCCTGGAGCAAAGCGGGCGCCGTCGTGCTTCCGGCTTCGAGCTGGGCCGAGTCGGATGGCACGTTCGTGAACGCGCGCGGGCTCGCTCAAGAGAGCGAGAAGGCCATCAGTCCTCAGGGTGATTCGCGGCCGGCCTGGCGTTTGGTGGCCGAGCTCGCGCGCGCACTCGGGCGCGCGCCGAGCTGGCGTCGCGTCGAGGATGTGCGCGGATCAGTGACCAAGGCGGCGCGCACCTCGTCGGTGCCCGCGCCGAGCGCAGGAGCGAACGGATGAATCTGCCGATAGCCGAGCTTTTAGTCTTCTTGCTTCGCGGGTTCGTCGTCGTGATGTTCGCGATGAATGTCGCGGTGATCCTGACCTGGGCGGACCGCCGACAGGGCGCCGCGATTCAAGACCGCGTGGGCCCGAACCGCGCCGTGATTTGGCTGCCCACCAAGCTCGCGCAGGGCATGGCCGTGTTGCCCGCCCTGGGCCTTTCGGTCGGCATTTTGGCGCTGGTCGCTGGGCACGAGTTTGACGGTGCCATGCGCACGGTCGCAAGCGTGGTCTTCTCGCAGCTCGCCATCCTGTGGGTGTGGCTCACGGGGCTCGCCATCGGCGGCAAGGTAAGCCAGCGCGGCCCGCAAAATAGCTTCGACGTATTCATCGGATCGATCGGGGATCCGCGGCGCTTCGTGTATGCCGGCCTCGCGTTGCACGTGCTCGCGCTGGGTACGGGGGCGATGTACCGCGGTACCGAAACCGGCGCGATGCTCGAGCAGGTCGGGATCTCCGCCGGTCCCGCAGTCTTCGTGTTCGCCATCCTGTTTGGCGCCTTGTACGCCGCGTACAGCATCCGCAAGGAACCGCGCGTCGGGTTGCGCTTGCTCGGCCTCCTGCACCCAGCAGCTGACGGTTTGAAGACCGTCTTCAAGGAAGACTTCATCCCGCCGAACGCCGACAAGTTTCTGCACAGCTTGGCTCCGATCATCGCCTTCTTCCCGGCGCTGGTCGTGCTCGGCGTGGTGCCTTTCGGCGACAGCCTGTGCTTCGGGGTCGACCCGGAAACGCATCGCATCGCGTTCAGCAAACTGCTCGATACGCTGCCGGCCGCGGGCTGCTCCGGCGCAGACGTGATCGCGTTGCCGCTGCAGGTCGTCCGCCTCAACGTGGGCGTACTCTACTTCTTCGCCTTGGCCGGTACCGGAATCGTCGGCGCCGCGCTGGCGGGCTGGGCGAGCGACAACAAGTTCAGCTTGCTCGGCGGCCTGCGCGCGGCAAGCCAGATGGTGTCCTACGAAGTGACCATGGGCCTCACGCTGATCGGCGTGTTCATGGTGTACGGGACCTTGCGCGTCGACGAAATGGTGCGCTGGCAGGCTGACAACGCCTGGGGCATGTTCACGCAGCCGCTCGCGTTCGTGCTGTTTTTTACGGCCGCCGTCGCCGAGTCCAAGCGCATTCCCTTCGATCTCCCGGAAGGGGAGAGCGAAATCGTGGCCGGCTACTACACCGAATATGCCGGTATGAAGTTCGCGATGTTCTTCTTCGCGGAATACATCGCGGTGGTCACCTCGAGCGCTTTGATGGCGGCTCTGTTCCTGGGTGGCTGGGATCTGCCGTTCGTTCGGCCCGACGGCATCCACGTCGCCATCGGCGATACGGTGCTGATGAGCGAAGCCTTGCCGCACGTCTTTTTGGTCGTGATCGGCGCGCTCGGCTTCGTGCTGAAGACGATCACGCTCTGCTGGCTGCAGCTGACTATCCGTTGGACGCTGCCGCGCTTTCGCTATGACCAATTGATGCGCCTTGGCTGGCGTAAGCTGCTGCCGGCTTCGCTCGCGAACATCCTGTTTACGGGGGTGGTGATCTTGGCGGTGCAGTCTGCCGGCCCCGCCGTGTCCCATGGGCTCGTCATCGCGGCTCAGTTCAGCAAGCTCGTGCTCGCCGTCGGCGGCCTCGCCCTCGTCGTGTGGCTCGGCCTGTTTCTGCTGCGGCCGGTTCATAAGCGGCGCATGCTCGCCACTTCGTCTGCGCAGTTTGCCGCGTCTTTGGGCGGCACGCGCGACGCGCGCATGGAAGCCTGAGTCTCTAGGATCTTGTCATGACTGAATCCACCACCGCCCGTCCGCTAGGTCCCCGTAAGGTCGTTGGAATGCCCGTCTCGCGCCCCAAGCGCGGCGCGGCGCTGGTGTTCAGACTTACGTGCCCGAGATCGCCAAAGGCCTTCTCATCACGATGCGCCATTTCTTCCAGAACACGAAGGAGATGGCGTTCGGCATGCGCAACGATCCGAACCTCGAGGCCATCGAGGACGGCGTGAACACCATCAGCTATCCGGAGCAACGGCGCCCGTACCCGGCGCGCTTCCGCGGCGTGCATCGGCTCACCCATCGCGAAGACGGTTCGCCGCGTTGTGTGGCTTGCTTGTGCTGCTCCACGGCGTGTCCCGCGCAGTGCATTCACATCGAAGCCTCCGAGTATCCGGTCGGCGACAAACGCCGCGGCTACGAGCGCTTTCCGGCGCGCTTCGTGATCGACGAACTGCGCTGCGTGTTCTGCGGCTTTTGTGTGGAAGCGTGCCCTTGCGACGCGATTCGCATGGATACCGGCATCCACGCCCCGCCGTACGATTCGCGCGAGCAGTTCATCTACGAGAAGGACCTGTTGATGGGCTTCGCAGGTCGCGACGGCTCGCAGGCGAGCGCAAACCCACGGCACGAGCCGGGCGAGGCGTCCCATCCAGGCGTCGATCGCGAGCGACAGCACTGATGATTCGAAAATGGCTGCGCGCCGTCCGCGCGTTCACGGGGTAAGTCATGGAGTACGAGGCCGTCATCGGCTTGGAGGTTCACGCTCAGCTGCTCACGCGGAGCAAGCTGTTCTGCTCCTGCTCCACGGACTTCGGGGGCAGTCCGAATTCGAACGTGTGCCCCGTGTGCTTGGGGTTGCCTGGGTCGCTGCCCGTGTTGAACGAGCGCGCGGTCGAGATGGCGGTCAGCGCTGCGCTGGCGCTCGGCTGCAGCATCCGGGAGACCAGCATCTTCGCGCGCAAGAACTACTTTTATCCGGACCTTCCGAAGGGCTACCAAATCAGCCAGTACGAGGAGCCCTTCTCGGACAACGGGTTTCTCGATATCGAGCTCGATGGCGTGACGCGCCGTGCCGGGATCACCCGCGTCCACATGGAGGAGGACGCCGGTAAGAATGTGCATGGCGTCGGTGGAGACTCGCTCGTCGATCTCAACCGCGCGTGTGTGCCACTGATCGAGATCGTGGGGGCGCCCGATCTTCGTTCGAGCGCGGAGGCGGCCACGTATCTGCGGGCCTTGCGCGAGATTTTGGTGTTCATCGGGGTCAACGACGGCAACCTCGAAGAGGGCAGCTTTCGCTGCGACGCCAACGTTTCGATTCGCCCGCGAGGGGAAGCCCGCTTCGGCACCCGCTGCGAGCTCAAGAACATCAATTCCTTCCGCTTCGTGCAGCGTGCGATCGACGTCGAGATCGCGCGGCAGACCGCCATCTTGGACGCGGGCGGCAAGATCACCCAGGAAACGCGCAGCTTCGATCCGGACACGAACCAGACGAAGTCGCTTCGCTCGAAGGAAGAAGCGCACGACTATCGCTATTTCCCCGAGCCGGATTTGCCGCCGCTGCGCTTGCCCGCGGAGTTCGTGGAGCGCGTCCGGAAAGCGCTGCCGCCGCTGCCCGCGGCTGTCCGCGAGCGCTTACTGGCCGCCAAGGTTCCCGCGGCGACAGCCCAGACGATCACGCAGCACCCCGCCTACGTGCGCTTTTTCGACGACGTTTGCACCCGCTTCAACCACCCGCTGAAGGTCGCGAATTTCTTCGTGAACGAGGTGCTGCGCGGTGCCAAGGCTCACGGCCTCGAGGCGACCTTCACCGTCACCACGGAGCAAGTGGCCGAGCTCTTGGGCCTCGTCGAGGCTGGCGACATCTCTGGCAAGCAGGCCAAAGACGTATTCGCCGCGATGGAAGGGAACGCGCAGCAGCCGAGCGCCATCGTGGAAGCGCGCGGTATGCGTGTCGTCTCCGACGCCTCGGCCCTGCAAGCCATCTGTGAAGCGGTGGTGGCCAAGAATCCCTCGCAAGCCGCCGGTTTCCGCAGCGGAAAGCTCGGGCTGATGGGCTTCTTCGTGGGTCAGGTCATGAAAGAGACCAAGGGCTCTGGTAATCCGAAGCTCGTGAACGAGCTCCTCGAGCGAATCCTCAAAGGGGGATAGCCTTTGGTTCGTGCGCGCTGGCTTTTCGCCGAGCCTGGCCGTAGATACTGGCCATGGCGACAGAGGTCGAAGCCGGCAGCAAGCGCGAAGCCAAGCCGTCCTGGCTGAAGGTTCGCGCGCCTGGCGGTGAGCAATACACGAAACTCAAGGAGACACTCCGAGAGCTCGACCTCTACACGGTGTGCGAAGAAGCGCGCTGTCCCAATGTGGGTGAGTGTTGGGGCGCCGGCACGGCCACGGTGATGCTGCTCGGGCACACCTGCACGCGCGGTTGCCGCTTTTGCGCGGTAACCACCGGCAACCCGCGGGGCGCGTTGGACCCGCGCGAGCCCGAGCACGTGGCGCGCGCAATTGGGCGACTTGGGCTGCGCTACGTGGTCTTGACGATGGTCGACCGCGACGACTTGTTGGACGGCGGAGCCGAACAGGTTGGGCGAACCGTGAGCGCGTTGCATCGCGAGGTGCCCGGGCTCTTGATCGAGACCCTGGTCGGCGACTTTGGCGGACGACGCCGAGACGTCGATCGCGTGCTGGAGAGCGCCCCCCACGTCTTTGCGCACAACATCGAGGTCGTGCGGCGCCTGACGCCCACGATCCGCGATCAGCGCTGTGACTACGAGCGCTCACTGCAGGTGTTGCGCCACGCCAAGCAAGCGCACCCGGAGCGTCTCGTGAAGAGTTCGATCATGGTCGGCATCGGAGAGACCGACGCCGAGGTCGAAGAGACACTGGCAGACTTGCGCGCGGCGGGCGTCGACATCGTCACCCTGGGGCAATATCTGCGTCCGACCCCGAAGCATGCCGCGGTCGATCGCTACGTCACCCCGGAAGCGTTCGACCATTTCGCCGACGTGGGCCGCGGGCTCGGCTTCGCCTTCGTGGCTTCGGGGCCGCTGGTACGGTCGAGCTATCACGCTGCCGAGGGCTTCGTGGCCGCGCGTCTCAAACCCGCGGCCCCTGTCGCCCTCGCCGGGGGCCAGCTGCCCGAGTCGCTGGCCGAGGGGCCAACGACGGCACCTTTAATCAGCCCGGCCTCGCTGGTTCGTCGCGAACGCGCGTCGGGCGCCTGAATTTGAACCGATTCGCGGGCTGCGCTGCCGGCAGCCCGGCGGGCTCGGAAGTCGCCACGGCCGATTTTAGGGGGAGGGTTCCGCGCCCGTTCTGAGGTAATAGTGGGAGCCGCCTGCCCAGCGCCGAGGAAAATGCCCGCTCCGGACACGAGTCTCATCACCAAAGTGGTCAAGCAGCTCAGCCTGCCCCCGGCTTACGCGGGGAGCGGGGTACGAGGCTCGATTTTGACCGCCGCGGCGACGTCCTACGGCTTTGGCGCGGATCTCGACGAATTGACTCAGCCGACTGGCTTCGATCCGGAGGCGGCGCGGTTGTTCGAGGCCATCGTCGAGAGCGCCTTTCTGGTTGCCAACGCGGACGGTCACTTCGACCAGCTGGAGCAAACTGCTTTTCAGCACGTCGTGCTGGCCGCCTGCGGCGGTTTCGTGGGAGAGCGACAGGTCGTTGCGCTGCTCTCCGATCTCCAAGATTTGTTGCTCGAGGATGGCATCGACAAGCGCATCGAGATGGTCGCGCGCGCGGTCAGCAAGCCGGAGCACGCCCACGAGGTGTTGCGCGTGGCCGCGCTGTTGGCAGAGGTCTCGGGCGGGGTCAGTGACGTGGAGCAAAGCGTCATGACTCGTCTGGCCGAACGCCTCGCGCTCCCCCCAGGGGCGCTCGAGCAAGCGCTCGGCGAAGCCAAGAGTGCCCTCGCGCGATGAGCGCCAGGTCGTACACTCGCCAGCGCCGCCCCGCTTCGGATCGAACATAGAGTGATGACAACCGCTACAAGACAGCGCCATGAGTCCCCCCCGGCCGACGACGTGATCCGCGTCCTCGGCGATGACCTGACCCTGGACCCCGTTTACGATCCAGGCCTCTCGCCCCAGGAAGTGCTCGAGCTCTATCGGCACATGGTGACGACGCGCCTGCTCGATGAACGCCTGGTCGGATTACAGCGCCAGGGGCGGATCGGCTTTCACGTCGGATCGCTCGGCGAGGAGGCGGCCATTTTGGGATCCGCCTACGCGATGCGCAAAGGCGACTGGCTTTTCCCCTGTTATCGCGAGTTTGGGGCCGCGTTGATGCGTGGGCTCGAGCTTTCGGTGTTCGTGCACAACATGTTCGGCAACGCCAAAGACACCGTGCGCGGCCGCCAGATGCCCGATCACTACACTTGCCGGCGAGTCGGCTGGGTCTCGATCAGTTCGCCCGTCGGCACTCAAATCACGCAGGGCGTCGGCTTCGCGTGGGGCGCCAAGATCAGGAAGCAGGACCTGGCGACGTTGGTCTATTTCGGCGACGGCGCCACGAGTTCGAGCGACTTTCACAGCGGCATGAACTTCGCCGGGGTTTTCAAGATTCCGACCGTGTTCTTTTGCCGGAACAACGGCTGGGCGATCAGCGTGCCGACCCAGCGACAGACGGCGAGCCGCACCTTGGCCGAGAAGGGCGCTGCCTACGGCGTGCCCGGCGTGCGCGTCGACGGAAACGACCTATTTGCCGTGGTTTCTGTGGTGAAGCGCGCGCTCGAGCGTGGCGTACGCGGTGAAGGACCGACGCTGATCGAAGCCATCACCTATCGCATGGGTGGACACTCGACGAGCGACGATCCGAATCGTTACCGCGCGAGTGAGGCGCTGGAGCCGTGGACCTCACGCGATCCCATCGGGCGCGTGCGTGCTTACCTCGAAAAGCACAACCAGTGGGATGGCACCGCCGAAGAGCGGCTGATCGCCGAAGTCGACCAGCGCTTTCGCGAAGCAGTCACGAGCGCGGAACGGACGCCCCCGCCCGCGCTCGAAACGATGTTCGAAGACGTTTATGCGCGCCCGCCCTGGCACCTCGCCGAGCAGCGCGCTGAACGTTTGGCGGGGCCGCGCGCCCCAGGTGCGCACGGTTGAGCTGTCCGCAGCCGCTCGCGCTGAACGCCTCCGACTCTCTTACGGGATTGCGATTATGCCGCAGATGAACATGGTGCAGGCCATCAACGACGCGCTGGCCACGGCCATGCGAAGCGACGAACGCGTCGTCGTGATGGGCGAAGATGTCGGCAAGGTTGGCGGCGTGTTTCGCGTTACCGCCGGGCTCTTCGACGAGTTTGGCGACGAGCGGGTGATCGATACTCCGCTCAGCGAAAATGGAATCGTTGGCACGGCCGTGGGCATGGCACTTTACGGCCTAGTGCCGGTGGTCGAGATTCAGTTCTCCGACTTCATTTGGCCGGCGTACGACCAGATCGTCAACGAGCTTGCCAAGTTTCGCTATCGCTCGGGCGGCGAATATCCGGCGAAAATCGTGATCCGGACGCCGGTCGGCGGGGGCATTCGCGGCGGCCACTATCATTCGCAGCACCCTGAGGCTGCGTTCATTCACGTGGCGGGCCTGAAGGTGGTGTGCCCATCGAATCCGCACGACGCCAAAGGCCTGCTCCTCGCCTCGATCGCGGATCCCGATCCGGTGCTTTTCTTCGAGCCAAAGCGCGTTTACCGCGCGGCCAAGGGGGAGGTGCCACAGGGCGCGTACACCGTGCCGCTCGAAAGCGCCGCCATCGTTCGGCCCGGGCGACACGTGACCGTGCTGGCCTACGGCGCCATGCTCTACGAGGCCCTCGACGCCGCGGCCAAAGCGTCGGCCAAAGGGGTCGAAGCCGAGGTGATCGATCTGCGGACACTTTGGCCCGTCGACATCGGCACCATCCTCGAGAGCGTCAAGCGCACGGGGCGGCTGGTCGTGGTCCACGAGGCCCCCAAGACCTGCGGCTTCGGCGCCGAGCTGATGAGCTTGGTGACGGAACGGGCCTTCTACCATCTCGAAGCGCCCCCCGTTCGGGTCACCGGTTTCGACACGCCGTTCCCGTACACGCTCGAGATGGAGTATATGCCGCTCTCGCACCGGATTTTACCCACCCTGCTCGATACGGCTCGAGCGTAGGCCCCTCGTTTCCCTATCCCGAAGAGTGAATCATGTCGAAGTTCGAGTTCAAACTTCCAGACATCGGCGAAGGCGTCAGCGAAGGCGAGATCGTCAACTGGCTCGTCAAGGACGGCGAGTCGCTCGCTGAAAACCAAGACATGGTCGAGGTGATGACGGACAAAGCGACCGTCACCATCGGCGCGCCCAAAGCTGGCAAGGTGCTTGAGCTGCGCTTCAAGGTCGGCGACACCGTTCCGGTCGGCGAAGTGTTGATTGTCATCGACGTCGGCGGCGAGGCAGCCGCCGCGCCAGCTCCCGCCGCGGCCCCGGCTCCTGCTACAGCGCCGCAGCCGGCAGCGGCGCAGCCGGTCGGCAGCGTGGCCTCCGCGGTCGGAGACATCCGAGAGAACCTGCCCGGGATGAGCGCGATGCCGGCGGCTCGACCCGCGCCCGACTTCTATTCCGATAAGCCCTTGGCCGCGCCGGCGACCCGCAAACTTGCTCGCGAACTCGGCGTCGATCTTCGAACCGTGGAGCCCTCCGGGGGCGCGGGACGCGTGACACGTGAAGACGTCGAGCGCGCAGCGCGACCCGCGGAAGCGGCGGCGGCCGAGCGCGCGCCAGCGGCGGCTCCAGCGGCACCTCCGATCGAGCTGCCCCGTCCCCAGGCTCGCGCCGAAGATGAGCGCGTTCCCGTGCGCGGTTTGCGCAAGCGGATCTGGGAAAACATGGCGCGGTCCAAGCACACCGCGGCGCATTTCAACTACATCGACGAGTGTGACGTGGGCGCGCTCATCACGCTCAAAGATCGGGTGAAGCCACACGCCGAACGTGCCGGCGTCAAGATCACGTTCTTGCCCTTCATCATCAAGGCGGTGGTTGCTGCGCTCAAGCGGCACCCACGGCTCAATTCGTTGGTCGACGAAGCTCAACACGAGCTCATTCTGCGAAAGAACTTCGACATCGGCATCGCGGCTGCTACCGACGCTGGGCTGATGGTGCCCGTGCTGCGCGAGGTCGATCGCCTGAGCATCGTCGAGGTTGCGCGCGAGATCGAGCGGCTCGGTGCGCTCGCAAAGAGCGGCAAGATCCAGAAGGAGGACCTCGGCGGGTCGTCCTTCACGGTGAGTTCACTCGGCAAGCTCGGCGGGCTACTGGCGCCGCCCATCATCAACCACCCTGAGGTCGGCATCATGGGCGTCCACGCCATCAAGCGAAAGCCCGTGGTGCGTGGCGATCAGATCGTGATCGGGGACGTGATGCTCCTAAGCTTCTCGTTCGACCATCGGGTGATCGACGGCGACGTCGGCGCGGCCTTCGCCCAAGAAATTATCTCCTATCTCGAGACGCCCGATCGGCTCCTCGTAGAGATCTGAGCCCTTGGCGCCGAAGATGGCTCTCTGAAAAGGCGAGCCATCGCGCGCAGGGTGCAGCCTCCGGGCCCTCACAGCTGAGGGAGATCCTCAACTTGAGACGGCAGCGCCGCCTACATTGTCTCACATAGGCGCTCTGCGCTGGGCTGCATGCCTTCAGTGCAGCGGGCGCCCGTGGTAGCGAAGGAACTCGACTCAAGCGGGTGGCAGAGGTGTGCCCCGCACCGCTCGCCTGGGATGGCTGAACGGAGTAACCTTCCCTCGGATCAGCATGTTCGGAAACGGTGTCTCGACGCCTCGCTTGGTAAGACTGGTCGCGTTTGCGGCGAGCTTCGCCACGCCTTGTCTCGCGGAGGCCGCGCCTCAACCGACTCCGACGCAGATCCGCGAGGCGGCGGACGCGTTCGATCGCGGGCGCGAAGCCTACAAGAATGAGGACTACGTAACCGCCGCGGAACAATTCGAGCGCGCGGACGCTCAGGCTGGCAGCCCGACCGCGCTCGAGTACGCCGTTCGCTCGCGTGACAAGGCCTCGCAGTTGGATCGCGCGGCCACTTTGGCGGCGCTCGTCGCCAAGCGCTATCCCGACAACGCGGCGCTCGAAAAGCTCGCAACCGACGTGCTGCAACGTGCTCGCGCGAGCCTCTACGAGCTCGACGTTCAGTGCGCCGATCCATGCGATCTTGCAGTCGACGACAAGATTGTCCCCGGCGCGCCAGACCTACAGCGCACGGTCTACCTGCCCGAGGGCGCGCACACGCTGCGCGCCGGTTTTGGCTCGGAGCAGGGTGGCTCCGAGGACGTCACCGCCACCACGGGGGGCAAGGGGCGCGTCTCCTTCGACGCTCCGGCAGCCCCCGCGGCCGCACCGAGCCCTGCCGAGGCGCCCCACGAAGCTCCGCCCGCTCCCCCGAGTCCGCCACCGGCTCCGCGTCACGGTTGGTCGCCTGCGGTGTTCTGGGTCGGTGCGGGTCTGACCGGTGTGGCCGCAGCCGTCACCGTGTGGAGCGGCATCGACACCGTCAACAACCCTGGAAAAGACAACCTCAAGACCCTGTGCGCCCAGCAACCTGACACGTCATGCGCTGCGTATCAGCAGGGCCTCGCGCACGAGCGGCGTACCAATATCCTGATTGGAACGAGCGCAGGCCTCGGCGTGGTCACGATCTTGATCGGCGCGCTCGCCACCGACTGGGGCGCAGCGCAAGCCACCCACGAAGAGCCGGACAAGCAGCAGGACGAATACCTCAGTCGTCGCGACCGCGCGCGCAAGCAACGGGCGCACGCTGCGCCTCGCGTCACGCCGTGGCTTTCCGTGGGCAGCACGACGATGCTCGGCGCCGAAGGAAGGTTCTAGCATTCGTGGTCGCCGCGAAGCTCTTTGATCCTGGTGCGGGGCGCCAGCGCGTAGACCGCTACGAGCTGCTCGGTGAAATCGCGTCGGGCGGCATGGCGACCGTGTACCTAGCGAGGTTGACCGGCGTCGGCGGCTTTCAGCGCTTCGTGGCGATGAAGCGCCTGCATCCGCACCTTGCCAACGAAAAGGAATTCGTCGAGATGTTTCTCGACGAAGCGCGGCTCGCGGCCGGCATCCACCATCCAAACGTGGTTCCGATCCTCGAAGTGGGCGCGAGTCCGGTCGGCTACTACTTGGTGATGGAGTATATCGAGGGGGATACGCTGGCGCGTCTGCTCGCCCGCGCCTCGAGTCGGGGCAAGCGCATTCCGGCCTCGATCACGCTGCGTATCGCGCTCGACATGTTGGCCGGTTTGCACGCGGCACACGAGCTGCGTGACGACCGCGGACACCCGATTAATCTCGTGCATCGTGACGTCTCGCCGCAGAACGTGCTGGTCGGCGCGGACGGCATTTCGCGCATCACCGACTTCGGCGTGGCGCGTGCAGCGAGCCGCCTGTCCGCGACGCGCGTCGGCCAGCTCAAGGGTAAGATCGCGTACATGGCGCCTGAACAGGCGCAGGGGGACGAGCGGCTCGACCGTCGCGCCGACGTATTCTCCGCTGGCATCGTGATTTGGGAGGCATTGACGGCGCGCCGGCTGTTCAAGGCCGACAACGAGGCTGCGACTTTGTCGCGCATCATGTCCGAGCCCGTGCCACCGCTGGCTCAGGTCGCTCCGCACCTGGGGCCAGAGGTCAGCGATGTCATCATGCGCGCCCTCGATCGCGATCGCGATCGCCGCTTCTCGTCGTGCGCCCAATTCGCCGATGCGCTCGAAGCGGGCGGGGACGTGCGCGTCAAGGTTGCCTCCCCCCGCGAGCTCGCCGCCTACGTGCAAGAGGTGATGGGCGACGAAGTGGCGCGCCAACGCGACGCCGTGCGCACCTGGCTGGCGCGCACCGAGGCGCTGCCGCCAGAGGCCGCTCAGGGCTTTGCCATGACGGCGAATCCGTCGTCCAGCGTATCTGCGGCGGCCATGAGCTTGCCCGACGGGTCGAGCTTTGCGTCGCACCCGACTCTAGCCGATACGCCCCGACGCAATCGGACTCCCGTTGCGATCCTGTTTCTGATCTTGCTGTTTGGCGGTGGGGCAGGGGGCTACTACGGCGTTCGCGTGCTGCGTCATGCCGACGAGGCGGCTGCAAACGAGCCCGCCCCGAGCCGGCCTGCGGCCCAGGAGGCCCCGTCGCCCCGCTCTGAGCCGCCCGCAGGGCAGACGACGCTTCCGGGGGATGGCAGCCAAGCCGCCAACGCCCCCGCGGCTCCCAGCACGGCTGCGCCACCCGCGACGGCCGTCGCGCCGACTCCCCCCGCAGCGCCGCACCCCGCTGCGCTTGGTGGCACCGGCCACGCCCCCGCGAAGCCCAAAAAGAAGAAGGCGGAAGACGCGGTTCCGACCAATCCTTACCGCTGAAATCACGGACAACGAGCCGTCCGCCCGGCCAGAGGGCGTCCAGCCCGCCGCGGTTGTTCGCGGCCCTGGGCCCGAGAGACCCGGCTGCTCGATTTGAGACGGCTCGGCGCCACTGCTAACTCTCCCGCGCTCGAACCTATCCCCTTGGACCTATTATCAATGATTTCGAGGGCTTATGGTTCGTGTCGTCTCGAGGATGCAGCCTTGATGAGTTTGGGCACAAGTGATCGTCCGAGTGGAGTGAACGGCTCCGGCGACGCCTTGCGCGCAAGAGTCCTCTCGGTCGCGGGCAGCCTGGCGTCCCCGCTGGGACGGCCGACCCCCTCCTCAACCCGGCAGAATTGAGCGGAGTTCAGCGTGGCCCTCAGCAGAGTCAGCATTTTCACTGGCAACGCGAACCCAGAGCTTGCTCAGGAGATCGCGAAGATGCTCGGGACTCCCCTGGGCCAGGCGCGCGTCTCTCGCTTTAGCGATGGCGAAACGTTCTGCGAAATCAAAGAGAACGTGCGCGGACTAGACACCTACGTGGTGCAGCCGACGTCGTCGCCGGTGAACGACAACCTGATGGAGCTCTTGATCATGTGCGACGCGCTACGACGCGCGTCCGCCGCAGGGATCACCGCTGTCATTCCGTATTACGGCTACGCCCGGCAGGATCGTAAAGTCGCCCCGCGCACCCCGATTACGTCGAAGTTGGTCGCGGATTTGCTGGTCGCGGCGGGGGTAACGCGGGTGCTGTGTGTCGACCTCCACGCCGGGCAAATTCAGGGATTTTTCAATATTCCGTTCGACCATCTCTATGCGCTGCCGGTTTTCCTCGACGACTACCTGAAGCAGCGTTTCAGCGCCGAGACCGTGTTCGTGTCGCCGGACGCCGGCGGCGTCGAGCGCGCACGCGCCTACTCGAAGCGTCTGGGCGCAACGCTCGCCATCATCGACAAGCGCCGGGATCGCCCGAACGAGAGCGAAGTGATGCACCTCATCGGCGACGTCAAAGGTCGCGACTGCATCATCATCGACGACATGATCGATACGGCTGGCACGCTCTGCAATGCGGCGCGCGCTGCCATGGACTACGGCGCGCGGCGCGTCGTCGCGTGCGCCACGCACGGCGTGCTGAGTGGTCCCGCGGTGCAGCGCATCGAGGAATCGCCCCTCGAAGAAGTCGTCGTTACCAATTCATTCCCTCTGTCCGAGGAAGCTCGGGCTTGTAAGAAGATTCGGGTTTTGTCGATTGCCCGCCTGCTCGGCGAAGCGATTCGACGGATCCACAACAGCGATTCGGTCAGCTCTTTGTTCGTCTGAAGCGCCGCTCGAAGGTCAGGAGACACGCACCATGCAGATCATCAAGATCACAGCGACTCGCCGCAACTCGAGCGGCAAAGGCGGCGCCCGCCGCGTGCGCGACACCGGCAAGATCCCGGCTGTTGCTTACGGCAAGAACCTGCCCGCGTTGGCGCTGTCGATAGCGCCCGAACAGCTCGGTCAGGTGCTCGGCAGCGCCCACGGCAAGAACTCCGTTTTGGAGCTCGACGTGGACGGGCAAGAGAAGATCACCGCGCTGCTCCGCGAATACCAGCACCACCCCGTGACGCGTGCCTTCTTGCACGCCGACTTCTTCCAGATCCGCCTCGACAACGAGGTCGACGTGGACGTCGCGTTGGAGCTCACGGGCAAGGCTGCAGGCATCGTGCTCGGCGGCACGCTACGTCAGGTGTTTCGTAAGCTTCCGATCCGCTGCTTGCCCGAGAAAATCCCGGTCAAGATCTCGTACGACGTGACCGCCATGGGTCTCGACGCGCACGTTGCGGTTCGCGATCTGGGTCTGCCGGAGGGGGTCAGCATCCGATTGCCCCCCGAGCGCACGCTGATCGCGATCGTGAAAGAGAAGCAGGCGCCCGAGGAGGAGCAGACCGGCGCACCCGCAGCTGCTGCAGCAACCGCAGCAGCGCCGGCAGGCAAGGCCGCCGCGGCACCCGCCGGCAAGGGCGGCAAGGAAGCGGGCGGCGACAAGAAGTGATGCTCGTCGTGGGCCTGGGCAATCCGGGTCCGCGCTACGCGGAAACTCGCCACAACGTGGGTTTCCGCGTGATCGAGCGCTTGGCGGCCCGCGCGTCCGCGGTCACCTTTCGGGAGAAATCCCAGGGGGACTTCGCGACTGTGTCCCTTTCGGGGACCCCGCTCGGGCTGCTCAAGCCGCTGACGTTCATGAACGAGAGCGGGCGCAGCGTGCAGGCGGCCATGCAGTACGCAAGGACACCGCTCGCAGCCCTCGTGGTGGTGCACGACGAGCTCGACGTCGAATTCAGCGAAGTGCGCCTGAAAGTCGGGGGCGGAGATGCGGGCCATCGCGGCATTCGTTCGATCATTTCCTGCGTGGGCCCGGGATTCACGCGCGTGCGTTGTGGAATTGGCCGTCCGCCGGCTGACTTCCGGGGTGACACCGCGGATTTTGTGCTACAAGCCTTCTCCCTCGCGGAACGGACCGAGCTCGATTCTCTGCTCGACCGGGCCGCGGACGCGGTGGCGCTCCTGGCCACGCGTGGGATCGAGGTCGCGATGAACGCGACCAATCAGCGCAAATCGCGCTGACTCCTTGCTCCCGCCGCCGTCGGTGGGGGCCGAGTCCGAGAGGAGAAATCACAATGGCAGAAGCAGCGATCGCGCTACCCCATCGGGTTCGCGAATACGAAACGATCTACGTCCTCCGCCCTGACGTCACCAAAGAAAACCAGGAGCGCATTGCCACTCGCCTCACCGAGGTTGTCTCGCGAGAGAGCGGCAAGTTGACGGCGCTCGAGAACTGGGGTCGCCGTCAGCTCGCGTACACCGTGACCAAGTACCGCCGCGGCGTCTACGTCTACGCGAAGTACCTGGGCGGCGGCTCGCTGGTCGCGGAGATCGAGCGCAACCTGCGCATGCTGGATGACGTCCTGAAGTACCAGACCGTCCAGGTCCGCGTCGATGTCGACCTCGGCACGATCGAAGTCGCGCCGGAGCACGTGCAGTTCGAAGCCGTCGAACCGGCCACGCCGGAAGAGCTGGCCGAGCCGATCGAGCGCTTGCTCGGGCTCGAGCAGGTTCCTGATCGCGAGCGATCGATGCCCGACGTCGATGATGACGATTTCGATGGTGAGGCCCCTGGCGCAGCCGCTGAGGAAGGCGGGGAGCAGTCATGAAAGAGATGAGCCGAGAGCGAACCAGTGATCGTCCCGATTCACGCGACAAGGACGGCGGCGGGACCTTCCGTCGCGCACGTCGTCGCGGCTGCGCCTTCTGCGCGGATGACGCGGCGCCGATCGACTACAAGGATCCGCAGAGCTTGAAGTACTTCGTCACCGAGCGCGGCAAGATCGTGCCGCGTCGCATCTCCGGCAATTGTGCCAAGCATCAGCGCAGCATTACGCTGGCGGTCAAGCGCGCGCGTAACATCGCGCTCTTGCCCTTCACCTCGAACGACTGAGGGAGGTACCCGTGGCAACCAACGTCAAGGTTCTACTTCAGAGCGACGTCACCAATCTCGGATCAGGCGGCGAAGTGGTGCGTGTTCGCGCCGGTTTTGCCCGCAATTTCCTGCTGCCGCGCGGGCTCGCGCTGCCGGCCACCGCCGGCAACCTGTCGCGCGTCGAAGAGTTGAAGCGCGCAGCAGCACAGCGCGCGAAGACCGAACGCGATCAGGCGGACGAGCTCGGTAGGAAGCTCGGACACCTCTCGCTGAAGATCACGCGCGCGGTCGGTGAAGAAGGCAAGATGTACGGCTCGGTCACGTCGAAGGATGTGTCGGACGCCGTGGCCAAGGCTGGCGTCGAACTCGATCGCAAGCGCATCGTGCTCGTCGACCCGATCAAGCAGCTCGGAAGCTACGACATTCCCGTCAAGCTTCATGCCGACGTGCAGGCCACGATCAAGATCGAAGTCGTAAAACCCTGAGGCTGACAGCCTTCGAGTTTTCTGATACTCGTTCCTGATTGGTTGGGCGTGAAGAGCGCCCGCTAGACGCCCCGGAGGTTTCACGACTTCCGGGGCGCCGTGCATTTGGGAGCCTGTTAACAACCTATGGATCTGCTCCGGACAGCTCGTGGGCTTCACGTGGACAGGGGTCGCTGGCTCGTTGCCAAGCAATCTCAGGGCTCGCGGAGCCGCGGAGCGGGCGCCCGCAGCTCTGCCGCCGCGCTGGGATCGCAGCGGTCCGAGCGGCGGATTCGAATGGGATACATGCGTTCAGTGAGTCATACTAGATCGGTCATGGCATACCCAGACAAAGGTGCGGCTTCGTGAGCTTTGGCGGCGGCTCCGGGGGTCATGGTGGGCGCGCGCAGGAGATGCAGCTCCAGCCCTCGCCCGGACGAGTGCCCCCCAACGACCTCGACGCCGAAGCGGCCGTTCTGAGCGCGGTGCTGCTCGACGGCAGCGCCTTCGATCAGGTGCAGGAGTTCCTGATCCCCGAGCACTTCTACGCCGACGCGAATCGTCGCGTATTCGAGGCGGTGCTCGAGCTGCAGAACGCAGGGCGGCCGGTCGACATCGTATCCGTGGCCGGCTACCTGCGTGATCGCAACCGACTCGAGCAGATCGGCGGCACGCCGTACTTGGCTCAACTTTCGGACGCGACGCCTGCGGTGGCGCACGTGGGCGCGCACGCGCAGGTAGTGCGGGAGAAGTGGCGTCTTCGTCAGCTGATCGCCACCTGTCAGCGCTTCGCGGCTGAAGGCTACAACGCTCCCCCCGACACTCAAAAGTTCATCGACCTCGCCGAGCAAGCCGTATTCGACATCGCGCGCACGCCGGAGGGCTCGACCGTCGAACCGGTGCGTGACGCGGTGGTGCGCGCGTTCAAGATCTTGGAGGAAGCCGAGCGGCGGGGCGGCGGCGTGACTGGGATTTCGACCGGGTTCACGCGCTTCGATCGGCAGTGCGCCGGCCTCCACCAGGGCGATCTCTACATCGTCGCCGCGCGCCCCGGCATGGGGAAGACCTCGTTCGTGCTCAACATTGCGCTCAACGTATCGGCGTCGCGCGTGCAAAAGACCCGCGCGAGCGAAGAAGAATATTTCGAAGCGCCCGTCGAAGAGCCCGGACACGGTGTGTTGTTCTGCTCGCTCGAAATGCCGAAAGAACAGCTCGCGGCGCGGCTTTTGGCGTCCGAAGCGCAGGTCGACATGTCGAACATTCGCAGCGGCCGCATGACGCGCGAGGACTGGAGCCGGCTCACCGAGGCGGCGTCGCGGCTCGCTCGCCTGCCGCTCTGGCTGGACGACACACCCGCGCTCACTCTGCTCGATCTGCGCGCCAAGATCCGGCGTTTGCAAGCCGAGGTGACGCGTGGGGAGGGCGCGGTGCGCGCGCAGGGCCTTGGCCTCGTCGTGGTGGACTACTTGCAGCTGATGCAAGGGCGACGCGACGCGGGCAGTCGCGAACAAGAGATCAGTGAGCTTTCGCGAGGTCTCAAACAGTTAGCGAAGGAGATGCGCATCCCCGTGATCGCGCTGAGCCAGCTCAATCGCGCCGTCGAGACGCGCACCACGAAGGACAAGCGCCCCCAGCTCAGCGACTTGCGTGAAAGCGGCGCCATCGAGCAGGACGCCGACACCATCATCTTCATTTATCGCGACGAGTATTACTTCAAGGACAGTGAGGCCAAGGGCGTCGCTGAGATCATCGTCGCCAAGCAACGCAACGGCCCCACCGGCACCGTGCTCACCAAGTTCACCTCGGAATTCACGCGTTTCGACAACCTCGAAGCCGAAGAGTTCGAGGTCGATCAGTTCGACGACTTCGCGTCGACTGGCCCCTGATTCGTCGAGTCTACCTCCACGTTCACGGGCGGGAACCTGGATGGGCCGGCGTGTGGTGGGTCGAAGACCCACCACACTTCAAGACCGGCAAGTTCGTGAGCAGACCCGCGGCGTTGGTCTGACTCAGGACACTAAATCGCGAGTTTCTCGGCGACGGCTTGCATGAGCGCGTCGAGGCCTTCGTGGCTGACGGCGCTCACCAAGTGCAGATCGACACCGGCTTCGGCGAAGTCGAGCTTCAGCTGCTCATAGGCATCCTTCACGTCGGGCAGATCGGCCTTGGTCAGCGCGACGACCTCTGGGAAGCGCAAGAGCTCGGGTTTGAAGGCGCCGAGCTCCTTGCGAATCACGCGGTAATCTTCGAGCGGAGAGCGACCCGGTTCTTCGGTCGGCGTGACGAGGTGCAGCAGCACGCGCGTGCGCTCGACGTGGCGGAGGAAGCGAATACCGAGCCCGAGCCCTTCGCTCGCCCCGGGAATCAGCCCAGGGATATCGGCGATGACGAAGCTTCGGGCGTTGCCGCGCCGTGAATCGCCCAGGCTTACGACGCCGAGATGCGGCTCCAGGGTCGTGAACGGGTAG
>JAEUAF010000720.1 GCA_019695485.1 Sorangium sp. | reverse complement strand
GCGCGGCGTGCCGGCGTTTGGACGACAGCGAAGTGCCCCCGCTGCGCGCGCGCATCGCGGCCGAACTTCAGCGCGCGTACGCGGGCTCGCAGCGCTCCAAGCTCGTCCTCGAGTTCCAGGCCGAAGCCGCACGCCCGCTCGACTACGCGATCCGGGCCGAAATCACCAACATCGCGAACACTTACGAAAAGTGGGTGGGCAGCAGCGATGCACCGCTCTTCGGTGCGCACGCCGACGCTCGCGTGCTCGACCTCGCGAGCGAGCTCGGAGACGCGCAGGCTTGCCCGGTGCTCGACCTCGGCGCTGGCACCGGTCGCAACGCGTTCGCGCTCGCGCGACGCGGTCACCCGGTCGACGCGCTCGAGATCACGCCGAGCTTCGCCGAGCAGTTGACTCATGAGGCGCGAGCCCAGGCCCTGCCGGTGCGCGTGATAACCAAGGACCTCTTCGACGCGAAACCTAGCCTGGCGCGGAACTATCGCCTGTTTTTGGCCTCCGAGGTCGTGCCCGACTTTCGCAGCCCGGGCGATCTGCGTCGCCTGTTCGAGCTCGCGAGTGAGGTGCTCGCGGACGACGGCGTGTTCGTGCTGAACTTGCACCTCGCCGCCCAGGGCTACACTCCGGAGAAGGCTGCTCGCGAGTTCGCTCAACAATGTTACTCCGCCCTCTTCACGAACAGCGACGTCATCGCCGCCGCTGCCGGGCTGCCTTTGGAACTGTGTGCCAACGATTCAGCTTACGACTACGAGCGCACACACCTTCCGTCGAGCGCCTGGCCACCCACGCCGTGGTTCGAGAATTGGGCGCTCGGGTTGGACGTGTACGAGCTCGAACGCGCGGCTTGCCCGATGGAGCTGCGCTGGCTCGTGTATCGCAAGCGCCCGCTGAGCGGCGGGGAAGCGGCGCTGCTCGGCGGCGCGCCCCGGCGCTTCGACCCCGCCGCGCTGCGAAAGGCCCTGGTGCGCCGGCTCAAACACCGCGCGGTGGCCTCCGGGACGCTGACGTTCCCCGCGCTTCCGAGCTTCAGCGACAGCTACGCCGAGCTCTGTTTCGCCGCGTTCACGGCGCTCGGTCGCGAGGTGGGCCCTCTGGAGGACGCGGAGGGCCGGCGCCTCATTCGACAAGCGCTGCAGGAGGCCTTCGAAGCCTCCCCCCGCTCCAACGTCACGATCACCTACGAAGCACCGATGGGACCAGACGTCACTTACAGCGCTAGCGTGGACGCGGTTTCGATTCCGGAACTCTATGCGCGCTGGCTCGACGAGGTGCCGCATGCACTGTTTGGGGAGCACGCAGATGCGCGACTGTTGGCGCTGCTAGCTGACGGCAGCGTGCCGCCTCGGGCCCGCGTGCTCGATATTGGCGCCGGAACCGGCCGGAATGCGCTCAGCCTTGCTCGCCTCGGCTATCGCGTGGACGCGGTCGAGCTCACGCCGCGGTTCTGTGAGGTGCTGGGAGCCGCCGCGCAGGCGGAGACGCTAGAGATCCGCATCCATCAAGGCGACGTTTTCGAGCTCGCGGAGCGGCTCAGCGGTCCCTACGATTTGGTGTTGGCTTCGGGAGTCTTGGGGGACTCTCGCTCCGCCGCGGAGCTTCGCTCCTTGCTAGCTCTCGCTGCCGCGCGCCTCTGCCCCGCTGGGCGTCTCCTGCTCAGCACCCACCTCGCCGCGGATGGCTACGAACCCACCCGCTTGGCGCGTGAGTGGGGCCAACAGTGCTCGGCCACATTCGTCACCGGCGCGGAGTTGACGACCGCGCTCGAGGGCCTGCCCTTGAAATTGCTGAGCAGCGACTCCGCATACGCCTTCGAGCAGGCGCACCTGCCCGAAGAGGCGTGGCCGCCGACGCCTGTCTACGCGGAGTGGGCGCTCGGCGAGCACATGTACGCGCTCGAAGGCGGGCAGTGTCCGCTCGAGCTCAAGTGGCTGCTATTCGAGAAGTCGACGCTGGAAGGCTGAGCTCGGCCCACCTGCGTCGCACCGTGCCAAAGCGGCGCCTTGCTAGAGGGCGCACGCCCGCGACCTCACACCTCGCCTGGCGTCCCGCGCACGTCCTTCAACACGACATCGTGCACGCCGCCTTCGTGGATGCTCACGGCAGACGCCAAAGACAGCCGTGCGCGTGTCATCAACTGACGCAGGTTTAGCGCCCCGCAATTGCACATCGTGCTGCGCACCTTGGCGAGCGTGACCTCGAGGTTGTCCTTCAGCTTGCCGGCGTAGGGGACATAGCTATCGACGCCCTCCTCGAACTCCATGGTGCCCTTCTTCTTGCCGGGCTCGTCGCCGTGGTCGTAGCGCTGCCAATTGCGCGCGCGGTTGCTGCCTTCGCCCCAATATTCCTTCATGAATTGGTTGTTGATCCGCACTTTGCGGCCCGGCGCTTCATCGAAGCGTGCAAAGTAGCGCCCGACCATCACGAAGTCGGCGCCCATCGCGAGCGCCAGCGTCATGTGATAATCCTGGCTGATTCCGCCATCGGAGCAGATCGGCACGTAGACGCCGGTCTTCTGGAAATATTCGTCACGCGCGCGCGCAACCTCGATCACGGACGAGGCCTGCCCGCGGCCGATACCCTTCTGCTCGCGGGTGATGCAGATCGAGCCGCCACCGATGCCGACTTTCACGAAGTCCGCGCCCGCTTCCACCAGATAGAGGAAACCCTCGCGATCGACCACATTGCCGGCGCCCACGAAGCCGCGACCCGCGTAGCGTGATTTGACGAACTCGATGGTGTCGCGCTGCCACTCCGAGTAGCCGTCTGATGAGTCGATGCACAGGATGTCGGCCCCCGCGTCCATCAACGCGGGCACCCGCTCTTTGTAGTCTCGTGAATTGATGGCGGCGCCCACGATCAGCCGCTTCTCATTGTCCACGTTCTCGAGTGGGTGTTCTTGGTGCGCGTCGTGATCCTTGCGAAAGACCAAGTAGGCGAGGTGCTGCTGCGCATCGATCACCGGCAAGCAATTGAGCTTGTGCTTCCAGATCAGGTCGTTGGCGCCACGCAAGTCGATCCCCACCTGGCCGCAGTGGATCGATCGGAATGGCGTCATCATTTCGCTCACGGGCGTGTCGAGCGAGGTGTACCCGAGGCGGTAGTCGCGACTGGTGATGATGCCCAGGAATTTGCCGTCCGGCGCCCCGTTTTCGGTAATCGCAACCGTGGAGTGGCCGGTGCGTTCGGTGAGCGCGAGCACGTCGGCGAGCGAGGCCTCGGGCTTCAGGTTCGAGTTGCTCACCACGAAGCCGGCCTTGTAGTTCTTGACCTGGCGCACCATGGCCACCTGCTCCTCGATGGGTTGGGAGCAGAAGACGAAGCAGATGCCACCCACGCGGGCCAAGGCGATCGCGAGCTCGGCACCAGAAACCGACTGCATCATCGCGCTGGTCACCGGCACGTTGATGGTGAGCGGCGACAGCTTGGGGTTCGGTTCGGAGCCGTCGGGCTTGAAGCGCACGAGCGGTGCCGTGAGGTCGACGTTGCTCGGAACGCACTCTTTGGTTGTCAGATTCGGGACGAGCAGGTACTCGCCAAAAGTCCGGCTCGGCTCATCGTAAATGAACGCCATGTCGCGAGTTAGTGCGTAGCCTCGACTCTGTCAACCCGAGCCCGCTCTCCGCAAAAAAAGCGCGCCTCCGGACGCGGCCAGCCCCCGAGCTCGTCCAGCCGCGGCGTACGCTCGAGCAGATACAGCGCGCCTCCGCCCGCGCTTCCCCGCGCGCGCGCGCACGCTCTGCTCTAGCCGCGAAAGCGCGCAATCAGGCGCTGATAGTACTCCTTCAGCACGAAGAAGGCCTGCTTCTTCTGTCCCGCGTCCGAGATCAGCCCCTTCCGATTCCAGAAGTCCTGAATCTGGGGCAGCGGTCGCCGCGGCGAGCGGAAGTCCGTCAAGATCCAGGGCGTTACACCACGCAAGAACGGGATGCGCTCGAGCATCGCGATTTGGTGGGTGTACACGTTGGCCTGGTACTCTTCACTCCAGCGGGTGAGCGCGTCAGCGTGGTAACCGTAGAGCGCGTCCGCCCCAAACTCGCTGATCACGAGCGGCTTGTCGTACGCGGTTTGAAAGCTCACCGAGTCTGCCTTGTCGGGCAGTCCGTCGTACCAGCCCAGATACTCGTTGCAACCGACGACGTCGAGCAGCGCGCCAAGCGGATCGTCGATGAGCTCGATGCCTGGCTCGACCTGACGCCGCTCGAGCGCCGCGCTCACCAAGCGTGAGTCGTCGAGCGCCCGGACGCTGGCGACGAGCTCTGCCATGAAGCGGTTGCGAGCGTCGCCGATCGGCGTTTCATTGCCGACCGACCAAATCACCACGCTGGCGCGGTTCTTGTCCCGCACGACCAGCTCTTCTAGCTGATTCTTGGCGTTCGCGAGCGTCTCGGGGTTTTCCCAGTCTATCGTCCAGTAGACGGGTATTTCTGCCCACAACAAAAGGCCGAGCTCGTCCGCCAGACGCGCCGTGTGCTCGTGGTGCGGATAGTGCGCCAAGCGCACGAAGTTTACATCGAGCTCCTGCGCCCAACCGAGCAACGTCTCCGCGTCGCCGCGCGTCACGGCGCGGCCCTCGCGCCTCGGCGCCTGTTCGTGCAGGCTGATGCCCCGCAAGAAGACCGAAACCCCATTTAGCAGGATGTCGTGACCTCGGGTTTCGAGAGTGCGAAAGCCGATTCGGTCTTCGATTCGCTCGCCTTGAATCGAGAATTCGACCGCGTAGAGCTTCGGCCGCTCACAGCACCAGAGCTCGAGCGACGCCGGCACGTCGAACTTGGCGAAGCCCTGCGCGTCCGCTTCCGTCGTCACTTCGATGGCGGCCTCCGGAATCCGCAGGGTCACGCGTTGCGCGAGCTCGGCGCCGTCGAGCTGCACCCAGCCCGTGATTCGGTCGGCATCCCTGCTTGCGAGCTTGAGCGAGTAGTCTCGAATGAAGGTGGCGGGAACGTCCAAAAGCCATACGTCGCGCGTCAGCCCACCGTAGTTCCACCAGTCGGTGTTGAGGGTCGGCACGCCCTCGCGCCGACGCCGGTTGTCGACCTTCACGATCAAGACGTTTTCGCCGCTCCGAACCTGATCCGTGACCTCGAAATTGAACGGCGTAAAGCCGCCGACGTGGCCGCCGACCAACACGCCATTCACGTACACCTTGGCTTCGTAGTTCGCGCCAGCGAAGTAAACGAACAGCCGACGCGAAGGCTCCAGCTCAAGCTCGAAGGTCGTTTTGTACCAGATGGTGCCCTCGTAGAAAAACAGCTCGTCGCGCTGGGAGTTCCAGTCGCCGGGCACGCGCAGCGTCTCAGAACGGTCAAAGTCGTATTCCACGCGGTCGGTCTTCGACGTCGGCTTCCGATTCTGGAAATAGCCTTCACTCGTCTGAAGCTGATAGCGATAGTCGTAGTAGCCGTTCTCGTAGGGGTCGACGATCGTGCGGAACGCGCCGTTCAGGCTGAGCGAGCGCCGCGTGCCGACGTTCTGAATCAACGGAGTCTTGAGTGTATTTATCACGGTAACCCGCTTCGAGGCTCTGGGCGCCCGCAATAGATCACGTTTCCGAGCCTTTGTCAGGCGAGCTCTAGGTCGAGCAACGCCTAGCGCGCGATTGGGCAAATTTGCGCAGCGCCACCCGCTGAGTCCGGACGCGGGCACTGTCCCAAATTTGCAACACAGACGATCACCTTTCGAGCAATTGCAGACGCCGCGGTCGGCCCCATCATTGCGGGCGGCGTCACTCCTCGACGGCGTGACCCTAGCATCGACCCATGAAAAGGACTTCTGCAATGCGTAGCCTGCTCAGCGCCCTTCCCCTTCTCTTCGTGACGACCTTGGCGCAAGCCGAGCCGACCGAATGGACCTTCGATCCCTCGCATTCCGAGATTGGCTTCAAGGTCGCGCATCTCGTGGTCAGCAGCGTTTCCGGTCGTTTCAAAGAGATCCAGAGCTCCCACATCGTGGTCGACGACCAGGACCCGAGCAAAGACCAGATCGCCATCGAAATCAAAGTCGACTCGATCAGCACCGACGAGGCCAAGCGCGACGAGCACCTGAAGGGCCCGGACTTCTTCGATTCCAAGAAGTTTCCGACGCTCAAGTTTGCCTCGACCAAGGTCGTGAAGGCAGGCAAGGGCTACAAAGTGACGGGGACTCTGACCATTCGCGACGTCAGCAAGACGGTGACTCTCGACGCCACGCTCAGCCAGCCGATCAAGAACCCCTGGGGCAAACAGGTCCGCGGAGCGACGCTCACCGGTAAGATCAAGCGCGCGGACTTTGGCTTGAAGTGGAACAAGGCGCTCGAGGCGGGCGGCGTCGTCGTCGGCGAAGACGTGTCCTTACAGATTCAGGCCGAGCTGACACGCTGATTGCCTCACCGCACGGCGACGCCCGACGCTCGATCGGCTATTCGCGCAGCGACTCGCTGCGCGTCAGCCGGTTCGCGAAGATGGATAACGTGTAAGTGCTGATGCCCAGCACAATCTCGAGCGCCTGACGAGGCGTGAAGCCGCTATCGAGAAAGCGCTCGAGATCCTCATCGGAGACAGCTCCGCGAGTTTCCACCAGGGCCTCTGTGAACTCGGCCAGGGCGGCCAAGCGCGGCAACGCAATGGCCTTTCGGGCAATCAGAGAACGCACCAGATCCTGTGAGGCTCCCTGTGACAGCGCCAGGCGTGTGTGCAGCGCCCGACACACATTGCAATCGAACTTCCCAGCCAGCACGAGCGCGACCGCCTCTCGCTCGAGCGGGCTAAGCGTCGTTTTTTCGAAGGTCTCGAGCAAGTGTGAAAACCCGTCGACCACCCCCGGCGCACTGGCGTGACGCGCGGTCGGAAGCGGAATGAACCCGAATGCGCGCAGCGTCGCTTCGAGAAAGGGCCGACTTTCCGCCGGGGCACTGCTGAGATCGTGGCTGGGGAAGTGCGGGGACTTGTGACGGACGAGAGCCGGGGACGTGACTGTTTCCATGGTTGCTCCATTTGTTGTCATTGCAAGTATTGCTCCGAACTGAGACGTGATCTTCGGTGCGGGATGGCGGCGCCTCAGGGCTCACGCGCCTCCTCGAGATTGGCGAGGACGCGCTGCAGCGTACGCCGCGTGACAGCGATGTCCGCTTCCGGGATCCCCTTCAGCATCGCATCCACCATGCGCCGTGCCTCCCCAACCAGACCGCGACGCAAGCCCCTGCCCCGCTCGGTCAGGTGCACGCGACGCGCGCGCGCGTCGGCGACATCGCGGCGACGCGTGACGAGGCCAGCGCGTTCCATCGTCGCCAAAATGCGGCTCATGGTCGGCAGATCCCGAAATGTGCGGTCCGCGAGCGCGGATTGCGTGACCCCCTCCTCCTGCCAAAGGCGCACTAGCACCATCCATTGTTCAGGCGTCAAATCCACGTCGTGCGCCTTGAAACGCCGATAGAGCTCCGCTCGCGACAACATGTACGTGCGCGTGACCCAGTAACCGAGGGCCTCTTCGAGCACGATGCCACCGTCGGCCGTGAACTGACGACTCATGCCAAGAGCATAGAGCCATTACTTGTCATTGCAACCTTTTTCGTTCTATGACGAGCGGACTGCGGACCCGCCCAGCGCGTCAGGGTGCAGCAGGGCGCGCCGCAGGGGTTGCTGCCAAAGAGCGCTGCCCAGGGAGGCCTGTCTAGAATGCGCGGCGCAGGCTAGACTCGACGGCATGACGCACGGGACCGAATTCCTTCAGAGGCACGTGCCCGCGCTCGGACGAACGGTTCACCGCGTCGGAGTCTCCGCGAGCTTCGGGCTCGACGAGGCGGGCATCGAGGCCGCGTTCGAGCAAGGACTGGAATACGTGTTCTGGAATCCGACGGCCCGTGCGCTGACGCGCGTGCTCAGGCGCATGCCTACGTCCAAGCGAGACAAGCTGGTGCTTGCCACCGGACCGACCTTTGGGTTTTGGCCGGGTGCCGTGCGTCGTCGGGTGGAGCGCGTGCTCAGACTTTTGGGCACCGACCACATCGATGTGTTGCAGCTCTATTGGCTAGGGCGCATGTCCGCGCTGCGAGAGAGCGTGCTCGACGAAATGCGGAAACTGAAGGAGGAGGGCAAAGTGCGCGTGCTCGGCGCGTCCATCCACGACCGAGCCCGCGCCGGCCAGCTCGCGTCGGAGGGGCCACTCGACCTCTTCATGGTCCGCTACAATGCCGCTCATCCGGGCGCGGAGGTCGACATCTTTCCACACCTCAAGGCGAGAAACCCCGCCGTCGTCGCCTACACCGCGACCGCCTGGCGCAAGCTCCTCAAGCGCCCGAGCGGCTGGGACGGCCCGCTGCCGAGCGCCGCCGATTGTTATCGTTTTTGCCTCTCGAGCCCGCACGTCGATATCGTGCTGATGGGGGCGGCCAATCGACACGAACTCGACGAAAACTTACGCGCGCTCCGCGCAGGGCCGCTCAGCGACGAAGAACTCGCGCGCCTGCGAAGCTTTGGACGCCTGGCGCACGGCTGAATGGGAGAACGTGATGCACGACTTCCCAGCATTCCTGAAAAATCCCCTGAATCGTATCGCGAGTAGCTCGCAGTATACAGACGACATCGAAGGCTACGTGTTCGACGGCGCCGACGGCAGCCAAGTCGCTTTCTGGAAATGCGATCAGGATCGGACGTCGCGCGCCCACAGCCACGACTTCGACGAATACGTTCTGGTCGTCAGCGGACGCTGCGTCGTCGTACTGGGTGAACGACGCATCGAGCTCCACGCCGGCGACGAATTCGTGATCCCGCGCGGCACGCCGCAAAGCATGGAAGTCTGCGCTGGCACCCGCACCATCCACGTGTTTGGCGGCAAGCGCGCCGAGCGACAATCCGCCCTAACCTAGGAAGCTTTGCACCGTCCCTACGTTCACGGCGACTCCAGCGCAGCGGCGCGCCCATAGTAGTAGGCCATCGAGCTGTAGCTGACGCTCGTGACATCCCAGTGCCAGAGCTCGAGGTCGAAGCGCAACGCCCGGCTGAACGGAATCGCGTCCAGAAACTGAAAGCGATTCATGGCAAACCGACCGCCGAAGCCGGGCCCTTCGGCGCGTGTCTGGGCGTGAAAGGCACGCGTGAAGATCTCGCCGGTCGACCAAGCGTAGCCATAGTAGTCTTCTGTGCCGGTTCCGAAGAGGCTCGGAAAGGCTTCGCCGTCGACATAGG
>JAEUAF010000693.1 GCA_019695485.1 Sorangium sp. | reverse complement strand
GATCGAATTCAGCCGTGGTCCCGTCCAATCCATACGACTTGCTCGGTGCGGCCACCCGACGCGGACCTTTCTCCTTCTCTGACTGGTCGCTCATGGTGACCTACTGGAGGTTCTCCGCGCCGAACAGCGGCTTCGGGGGCTTCGATTTGATCAGCAACTCTTTCTTTCGTTGCCCGCCGTTGACAAGACTGGAACGCTTTTCGGAAGGGACGTCTGAAAGACCGGACGAAGGCATCCAGTCCTCAGGCGGGGCGGGCCGTGGCAAGGCTTTCGCCTGCGGGCGCGTCGCCACGAGGGGAGCGTTCGGCACGTTAGCGGCGCCCCCGGTCGCTGCGCCACGTGGCAAGGGTACGGAGGCTCGTGTGGCTGAGGCGCTCACGGCGAGAGCTTTTGAGGGCGCGCGGGCAACCTTTTCTGCTGCGTCAGCGCGCGGCTGCGGCTTCCCGGTTTCGACGGGTGCTGGCGAGGTGCTGGCAGTCGAGACGGACGTCGCCGAAGGCGCCTCTGCTGGAGCGCTTGCTGTGATCGCGGAGACCGGCTCACTCACAGCGGCGACTTGAACGCTCGATTGCGCGACGGCCGCTTGAGGGCGGAGCGAGCCTTCCGGGTTGCGAGGCCCATGTCGCAGGGAAAGTGCGGTGAATCCGGCCGCGACGCCCAGCGCAGTTCCAACCAAAAGGCCCGCGCTCAGCACCCGACCGAAGAGCGGGTGGGTGGAGACGCCCGCGAACGGCCACTGTGCACCCGCAAGCGGCCGTTGCGAGGACGATGACGACTCGGAAGAGATCGCTGTCGTGTAGCCTGGGCTGGTCGGCGTCGCGGGTCTGGCTTCTTCGGGAGCGCGAACGTCGAACGGCGGGGGAGTCGGCTCGGCGAGCGCTCGCCTGACCCCGTCGATGGTGCGAGATGGCTCCCCAAACGGTAGCGTTTGGTTGAGCGACGGCACGAGTGGCGCAGAGACTCGCTCGACCAGCGGGGCGCCGGCAGACGCATCCCGCGGTGCCGCAGCTTGCGCAATGCGTTGAGCGGGAGCGAGTCCGGGCGGCGGTGGCGCGGACGGAACCGTCAACGTGGGTGAGGATGGCAACCCGCTCGCCGATTGGTGGTCGCTCACTAGCGGGGCTGCCGGCTGCGCCTGGAGTTGAAGTTGCGCCGTCGTCAGTGTGGGTTGGGCGGCGAGCGCAAGGGCGGCCGGGTAGGTCACCGGCTTCGTCAAGCCATCAGCCACCTGCAGCGGAGCGTCCTCCCCTCGGCGCGTCGTGTGTTCGTGTGGCCCTGCGGCACCCGTCGGTTGAGGCGCCGCGCTCAGCATGGCGAGTTCCCGAATCACCGAGACGAGCTCCCCACCTTCGGCGAGCACGCGCTCGAGATGGCCACGGAAAAGCGAGGCCGCTTCAGCCATCACCTGCAGGCGATCCTTCGGATTTTTCGCTAGCATATGGTGCAGCGTGCGTCCTACATACGACGGCACGCCGGGAACGAACGTGTCGAGGCGCGGGGGCATCGTGTTGATCAGCTGATAGGTGACCGTGTTCAGATCCACCACCTCGAGCCCGATGAACGCGGGACGGATCCCGGCGATCATTTCGTAAACGATGGTGGCGAGAGCAAACACGTCCGCGCACGGAGTCACGCGTACGCCCTGCACTTGTTCCGGGCTCATGTAGAGCAGGGTTCCGGGGACGATATCGCGCTGCGTGGTCTGTGCGTCGGGGAGTTCGTATTTGGCAACGCCGAAGTCAATCACTCGAACCCGGTTGCCGCGTTCGAGGATCACGTTCTCGGGCTTCAAATCGCGGTGAATCGTGTTGAGCAGGTGCGCCGCGTGAACGCCTTCCGCGATCTGAGCACCGATGAGTAGCGCCTCGGCCGTGCTCAGTGTGCGAAATTCCTGGAGCACCGCGCGAAGCGACGGCCCGTGCAGTAGCTCCATGACGATGTAGATCCAGCCATCGTCGTTCACTCCAGCGCTATGCACTCCAACGACATTGGGGTGATTCAGCCGGCTCAGCACCTGCGCTTCGCGCCGCGCGCGGCGCGTGCGGTCCGCTCCCGATTCCGGAGAGATTTCGATCAGCTTGAGGGCCACTTCCCGAGCCATAACCTCGTCGTAGGCCCGGTACACGAACGCATGGCCACCCGCCCCGAGCACCCCTCGAATCGCGTATTGATTCTGGAAGAGGTCGCCAGGCTTCAGAGAGGGGTCTCGGCGCATCAAGGCGACAACCCTCGTCTCTCCTCTGGCAATGGTGGCGCGCGCATCGACGTCTCGTCCCCAGACGTCCATACCATGGTCGAGCGCCAGTCTTGCCCGGAAGGCGTGGCCGATCGGCTCATTGTGCCCCGCTTCCCAGGCAATAGACCGCAGCTCCCGCGAGCACCGCAGCTGCGAGGACCGCCACCAGGAAGAGCCAAACTAGCCCGCGACCTGAGCGCGGGAGGGCAACGCTAGCAGCCGCTGGCTGCGGTTCGACCTCGGGTTCGCGCGTCGCGATCCGGACAAAGCTCGAAGGGCCGACCGGGGTCTCGTTGGGAGCCGCGTCGGTGTTTCCTTCGGCGGTCGTTGGGCGCACGCCGCGAGTTTCCCCTTGGGCGGTCCGCGCGACGATGACGCTCGGCACGAGCGTGCGCGCGGACTGCGGCCCAGCACGCTCGGAGCTCTCCGCCGTGACGGGTGGTCGCGCGGTTGTCTCGAGCCAACCCGCCGGTCTCGTCAGGTCATCCGCAATTCTCTCAAGGGCATGCCGAAAGTCGTCTGCGGTCTGAAACCGGTCGACCTGATTTCTTTCGAGAGCCTTGATGATGACGCGGTCGAGCTCGCGCGGAATAGGCACTTCGGCAAATCGGGACGGTGGCTCGGGGTCTGTTTCGGCGCGGGCGGCGCTCAGCTGCGAGTCGCTTCCCAAGTCGTCGAACGGCCCTCGGCCCGCGAGCATCAGATAAAGAACGAGCGCCGCCGAATAAACGTCAGCGCGCGCGTCAACGGCTGCTCCCGTTGCGGCTTCGGGGCTGATGAACCGCTGCGTTCCCACAATGACTCCCGAATCTGTCGGCAGAGCAACGGGTAGTGGCGCTCCTTGCGGTGCGTCGGGCATGACGCGAGCGATGCCGAAGTCGAGCACCTTGAGATACCGACCGCGATCGGGGGTCCGGCAGATGAAGAGATTGCTGGGCTTCACGTCGCGATGCACGATGCCGAGCGCGTGCGCCGACGAGAGCGCGGAGAGGAGCTCACACGCGTATGTGATCGCTTCAAGCACGGGGAGCTGCTTGCGCTCGAGGAGCTCGACGGAGAGCGTTCGCCCCTCGAGGTACTCGGTCACCAGAAAGGGCCGCTCGTCTGGCGTGCGCCCAACGCCCGCCACCGCTACGATGTTGGGGTGGTTCAGTCGCCCCAGCGCCTGCCCTTCGACACGCACGCGATCCGCAAGTCGCGGGTCCCCCGCCGAGTGCAGCGGCGCCAATTTGGCGACGAAGTGCCGCCCAGTCCCCCGATGGGCAACCAAGAAAACGTGTCCGGCCGTTCCCGACGAACCGAGGCGGCGCAGGACGCGGTACGGCGTCTCCTCGAAAGGGTCCGCCGCCGCTCCGGCTCGCCTGCCAGATGAGCTAGAAGTGGGGGTCGACACGCGCGCATCAGATTCTAATCGGCCCGGAGCGAGGATTCGTTGCTCAAATTCGTCAGCCCTGCGGCGATTTCCGACCATCGCGCAAGCCGAGGGAGCATTTCGCAGCACGCGCGACGATTGTTAGCAACGCGACCCCGCAGCTGACCGATTTACATTTTGTTCGCCATGAACCCACCCGCTCCTGGCCTCGTGGCCGAAG
>JAEUAF010000076.1 GCA_019695485.1 Sorangium sp. | reverse complement strand
CGAAGTGTTGTTGGTCGGCGGAGCGACGCGCATGCCGTGCGTGGCGCGACTCGCAAGTCAGCTGTTCGGCAAGCTGCCACTACGCTCGCTGCCGCCAGACGAGGCGATCGCCCTTGGGGCTTCTGTGCAGATTGCGTTGAAGCGTGGCGCTGCCGCCGTGGCCGACATAGTCGTTACTGACGTCGCCCCTTTCTCACTCGGCATCGCTTCGGCGGCCGATCTCGGCGGCGCTGCGGTGCACGGCTTGTTTTCGCCGATCTTGGAGCGCGGCACGGTCCTGCCTGCGAGTCGTGTCGAACGCTTCGCGACGATTGCGGATGCGCAGAAACAGCTCGAGATCACCGTGTACCAGGGTGAGCACTCACTTTGCCGCGACAATCAGAAGATTGGGGAATACCTGCTGAAGGGGATTCCGCCGAAGCCCGCAGGAGAAGAAACCATCGATGTGCGCTTCAGCTACGACCTGAACGGCGTGCTCGACGTGGACGCCACCATCGTCTCGACCGGGAAGTCCGCGTCGTTTACGATCGAGCGCGCGCCCGGGCGCCTCTCGAAGCACGACCTCGAGGAAACGCGCAAGCGCCTCAGCCGCCTGAAATTCCATCCGCGCGAGGCGTTGCCGAATGTCACTGCCCTGGCGCGTGCCGAAACCTTGTACATCGAGCTCACGGGCGGCGAACGCGCAATGCTGGGCGAGAGCGTGGCCAAATTCCGGGCCGCGCTAGAAGGGCAGGATCCAGGCCTCATCGAGATGCTGCGCGCCGCGCTGCTCTCGCGCATTCAGGATCTGGGGGCCGCGCTGCGCCGTTCGCCGTAGCAAGGGGGCCCGACATCGTTCACTGGCGAATGTGGAGGTCTGAGTGGCCACCCACGTGCTCAGGCGGTGACTGTCTCTGAGCGACTTTGCTTTGACATGAAGCAGGCTTTGAATTAGAGCGGCATTTGGCACCCTGGTGTAGAGACTGGTGCCCCCAAGCCGCATCACGTCAACGTGCGCTTCATCACCGCGACCAATCGGGACCTTGCGCGCGAAGCGTGCGCGGGCCGCTTTCGTGGCGACCTCTATTCCCGCGTCAACGGGCTGCTCCTGCGCACTCCAGCGCTTCGCCAGCTCAGGTCGAGCTTGCGCGCTGCGCTCGCTCTGTTCGCGTTGACGGGCGGCTGTGCGAGTGCCTCCCTGCAGGTGCCAAGCGCCACGCCGAGTAAAGCCAGCACGCAATCCCTCGCGAGAGGCGTGACGCCTACGCCCACGCCGGCGTCGACGCCGCCGCCTCGTGAACCCTTGGTCTGCTTCTCGGTGATGCCCCACGACTTGCTGGGAAGGCTCCGTCTTTTGCCCGATGGCGGATCGGGCGAGCCCGCGTTCGCCGCGTTCGTCTCCGTCCCCGGATTGCGCTGGAATGCACCGATGCTGTTCGCTGTCGACAATCTGGACGGCAGGGGGATGGTCATCGTCGCTAGTCTCGATCGGACGGCGGCCCTTGGCGAAAGCAAGCCCCAGCCGCTGTTCGAGGCAGCGGGGCTGCTGAGCGTCGAGCAGGGCCGCTGCGCGCTGCTCCGACAGGACGGCAGTGACTCGCTCTTGTTCTGCGGCGCCGCGCCCGACGTCGTCGCGACGTCCAAGGCGTTGACGCGCCGCTACGCCGAGCTCCGCTCGCAGGCAGAACCGCTGCGGCTGACGTTCTCGGTGAACGCCAGCGCCAGCGCCAGGCGCGCTTTGGCGCTGCGCAGCGCGGTGCCGCCTGCGATTGATGACTGGTTCGGGCCGACCGAGCTCGGCGACGACGCTCGTGTGATGGGGTTGCTCAGCGAGCTCGGTTTCGACTACGCAGCGCGCGCGGCCGAGGCGGTGAGCCGCAGCGGCGCCGTTCAGGCCTGGCTCAGTTTCGGTCCGAACGAGCAGGCCGCGCTCGAGTTCGAGGCTCCCCTCTCCAGCGATAGCGAGCTCGGTCGCGTCCTCCTGCGCGCCCGAATGGGGCCCACGCCCACGTTACTCTGGGATTTGCCCTACGCGGTCGATTCCGCAATCGCCGGACAGAGCGAGCTCTTGTTCGATCTGTTCGCGCCTGGCGCTCGTGCCAAACGCCTCCTGGCAGAGCTCGAGCGGGCGGGCTCCGCAGGTGTCGCTCTATTCGCCAAACTCGCCGCGCTCGAACCCGCCTGCAATGCCCCGGGGCGCGGCTGGGTCCTCGCGAACGGCCACGCCATCCTACCTGCTTCTGCATCCGCTTCTGCATCGGGATCCGCGCCAACGTCCGCGCCCGCAAGCTCGACGAGCGGCGCCAACGTCGCCTACACGTTGTTCGGATTTTCCGACGAGAAGAGCGCGTGTTTTCGCGCCGTGCTAGCGGGAGCTCGCTCACTCGTCGAATCGGCTCACGGAGGGCGTGCGCGCATCACCCCGCTCCCCATCCCCAAGAAAACCAAGCCCGCGCTCGACTTCGCGTTCGAACTGCAGCAGGACGCCGGGCGCTCACTCGTGGTCACTTTCGCGCATGCCAAGGCTAGCGGTTGGCTCGCTTGGGGCAGCGACTTGGAGAGCCTGTCGGGTCCCTTGTACGCGGTGTTGAACCCGGACGACCGCAAGCTCAAGCGCACAGCCGAGCGGCCGGAGCTAGCCCCCCTACGCAACGGAGACGCGATCGCAGCCGTGTTCTTGGCGGACACGGCTCCCACGAACGCACGCTCCGGCGACCCGCACGCTTCCGGCGCCGCTACGCGCCGCGCGCTAAAAATCGAGCGTGCTGCGGCCACCCTTCGGGCGACGTCAGCGGTTCCCCTGGCAGAGCTGCGCCAGACGGCGGCGAAGTACTTGGGACTGCCGCTTGCCAGCACCCAGCTCAGCGGACTCGAGGCCAAGCGACTCGCGGGGCTGAGCGAGCTGCTCGAGGCAACCTGTCGCGCCGGCTCGAACGAGGCCTGCAACGCGCTCGGGCTCTTCTACCTGGAGGGAAAGTCCGAGCGGCAGGATGCGACACTGAGCGCAGATCTGTTCGGAGTGGCGTGCGCTCGAGAGCACGGCATCAGCTGCCTCAATCTGGGCTTCCAGATCCGCGACAGCGAGCCCTCGCGAAGCCACGAGCTTTATCGCAAAGCCTGCGAGCTCGGCAGCATGAACGGTTGCGCTTGGTACGGGATCACCCTCGCGGCGTCGAGCGCACCCGAGGATCAGAAGCACGCCGTGCTGGAGCTCCGCAAAGCGTGCGAAGCCGAGCTTGGCTACGCTTGCCTGCACCTCGGCAATGCCTACTCGCAAGGGCAGGGAGTCGTCGAAGACGTGGGACTCGCCGCCGATCACTACGAGCATTCGTGCCGGCTCGACGTGGGTGTCGGCTGCGTCGCCTTCGGCAATCTCCTGGTGGCCGGACGCGGCCGCGCCCAAGACAGCCAGGCCGGCTTCAAGTTCTATGAACGCGCGTGTACGCTCAGCACGACGTTCGGTTGCTACGCCCTCGGCATGGCCTACTTGGAGGGGACCGGCACCATCAAAAATCGCGACGGCGCGCGGCGCGCGCTCGTGACCGCCTGCGACGCCGGCCACGCGGAAGCTTGCCGTATGCTGGCGGTCATGCAGGAGGGCCAGCCGTGAAGGCCGTCGCCGTTCTTCGGCTCGCGTGCGCACTCACAGCGCTCGCGTGCGCGTGCGCGCAGCGGCGGGCGCCCGCTACCCCACCGGTCCTCGGCGCGCGGCCCAGAGTGCAGTTTTGCACGGAGTGGGAGAGCCTCAAAACAGGGCCGCTCTGCCTGCGCGAGGTCAGCGCGGAGCAACAGCGTCACCGCCACGACACTGAGCGCTTCGAGTTCGAGGGGCCGCGCGTCATCCACATGGTGAACATCAACGGCCACGGCGAACCGGTGCCAAACGATAACGGAGCGGTGGAGCTCCGCCTGCACTACGCAAACGACCGCTTCGTAGAAGGCACGGTCTACGACCTCAACGGCCTGATCGTCGAGCGGGATCTGTACGGCGACGACGACCGCTCGCGCTGGCTCGACGAGTGGAATCGCCCTCACTTCGGGACCACCTCGGCTGCGACGGGTTACCAAGTCCTGTCCCGCGACGGTCAGGGCCTGGTCAGCGCCTACCGCCCATTGGGACCCGATGGCGAGCCGGCCCAAGGCAACGGAGGCGCTAACGAGTGGCGCGTCGAGCGAGACGCCCGCGGTATGCGTCGTGCCAATTGCGCTTTCGATCGTGAAGGTCGCCCCATGCTCACACGCCATCGCATCCACTGTTGGCGCGACGAGCGAAACTCAGCGGGCGAGATAGTCGAGCGGCGCGGCTTCGATACGCGCGGACAGCCGACGACCGACGACGAAGGCGTTCATCGCATTCACTTCGAGTTCGATGCCTCCGGCAATGAAGTGGGCAAGTCCTATTTCGACCTCGAGAACCGGCCCGTGCAGCGCCGTGAGAGCGGCTGTTTCGTGCTCAAGAAGTACTTCGACGATCACGGATTTCTGCGCGGCGCCGACTGCCTCGACGCGGGGGGAAAGCCAATTCCCTGGGCCGAGGGGCACGCGAGCTGGCGCGCGACTCCCGACACCAGGGGCCGCCAAATCGAAATCGCTTACTTCGATGCTAGCGGGCAAGCGTTCGATCGCGACGACTGTGCGCGCGTGCAGCTGGAGCTCGACGAGCGCGGCCGCACCTTGTCGCGCACGTGCGTCTCGACGGGCGCCCGCGAACCTCGCGGCAAGAATCCCGCCATCACCCGCTATAAGTACGACGAGCGCGGGCTCGAAATCGGGGAAGCGTACTTCGACGGCAACGGCGCACCCTCCATTTGGCATGGCTGCGCCGGGCTCGGCTTCGAGTACAACGCCTTTCGCCAGGTCAGCCTGAGAAGCGCCTGGGACGAACACGGGAAACTCACCGCTGGACGCGATGGCGCAGCCCTCACTCGCTACACGTACGATGCGCGCGGACAGCTCAGCGAAGAGAGCTTCTTCGATGCGGCACAGCAGCCCGTCAACGGCGAGAGTGGCTACGCGCGGCGCTTGTTCGAGTACGACGCACAGGGAACCGAGGTGCAGCAGCGCCTGTTTACCGCGGCGGGACTGCCGCTCACGCTACCTCGGCTGCGCGCGCTGATTGTGCGCTCCGAATTTGCAAACGGTGCGGCAGGGGGCATCACCCGCGCCGCAGCCATTCGCCGCATCGAGGCCGCCCAACAAGCGCTAGCGGCAGGCATGTCGTTCGACGAAGCCTTGTACCGTTACTCGAGCGAGACACCCAATTTCCGAAATCCGGGCTGGCTTCCCCCCTTGGATCCCGCGCGTTTCTACCGGACAGTGCGCCCCTCGCTGCGTGGCCTCGAGGTGGGTAAGGTGTCCGAGATCGCCGAGTATCCCTACGGTTTCACGATCTATCAGCGAATTCAGTGATGGGGCTCACTCGGCCTCATTTGGGCCGGAACTGTCCGCTGGATTTCCGTCTGGCGCGTCGAGCCGGTGGGCGAGCTCGCAGGCGCGCGGAAGTCCGAGTTGGCACGCGCGGTCAACAGCGGCGCGAGCGCTGGCGCTGAAGCGGCCCCCGCCTTCGCGCGGCATCTTCACGCCCAGCACCAGACAAGCGAGCGCCTGCTCGTGCTCGCAGCTCGTCTTCAGGTAGCCCATGGCAAGGTCGAACTCAGCCTGCGAGGTCGCCGATTCCACGCCCTTGAGCCCGAGCGCAGTGCAACCCGCGGCGACTCCGCGCTCGCACGCCAGACGAAACAATTCGACGGCGCGCCGCGCGTCCTGCGCACCGCCTTCACCGCTATCGAGCATCCAGCCCGCGCTCACGCAAGCGGTAAAGTGGCCAAGCTCACAAGCCCTGTCGTAGTTCTTCGCGGCCCGGGTGAGGTCCCGCGTCGTGCCGTGGCCGGCGTACGCGGCGTCGGCGATTCCCGAACAGGCCAGCGGGTCGCGGAGCGCGCAGGCGTGGTCGAGCAGCGACACAGCGCGGGGAAGCTCAGCCTCGTCCTCCATCAGCAAGCCTGCCAGATTGACACAACCGCGCTGCAGACCAAGGGAACAGGCGCGCTCCAGCAGCGGCCGAGAACGCGCCCGCTCGCGCTCCAGCGAGACGCCCAGATCATTGCAAGAAAGCGCCGAGCCCAGGTCGCAACCGCGCTGATAGAGAGCTTCTTTGCTAGCGTTCGCCGAAGACTCACGCCTCCCCTGTGCGGCTTGGGCTTGCGCCTCGGCGCGCGCGGGAACCACGGGCTGCGCAACGGCGCTCCCCTCGCTGGCATCGCTCGCCGAAAGCCGACGTGCACTCGGCGCCGCGGTACAGGCAGAGCAGGGACCCAGCAAGCCCCACGCCATCATCCAAGTTCGCACAGGCCGCACGATGCCAACAGGCTAACACGCAGCGGCGGCGCGATCACTCTCCAAAAAGACCGCCGCATGATCGGAACGAGGAAGGGAGTCAGAACAGCGGGTGTCTGCTCAGCGGCATTGGCCTTGGTCGCACACCGGGGGCTCCGGCGATGAAGGGCAGGGCGGAATCAGCGTCGCACAGCCCGAGATCAGAATGCTCTCGCAGTGCGCCTGCCCAATGGCCGCAAAGTTCTCCAGCAAGGGCTCGGCAGCGCTGAGAGCGATGGCGTTGCTCGTGCAGCCATCGTAGCAAGCGTTCGCGCGCGGCACGCGCGTGCAGTCGGCGTCGACAGCGCAGTCTCGCGAAGCCATGGCCTCCGCGTCGAGCATCAGCTGCGCGATGTCGCTGTGCGCTTGGTCGCAATCGAGCTCAGTGTTCATGCGACACGTGCCGGCGACGCACTGGGCGACCACCCGCGGGCATTCGATTCCGAGGTTTGAAGGTGGGCAGCTGGCCGCTAATCCGGGCGAGAACCGGGCGTCCACCGCGTCGAGCTCGGCTTGAAAGCTGACTTGCGCCGTCGCGGCGGTAGTGACGTTCGCGCAGGGCCCCCCTCCCGCGTCGTAGAGGACGCAATCGGCGTCCACCGTGCAAGACTTATCGACCATCCGCACAAGCTCGCCGATCGTTTGCCACATGGCCAGCTGCTGGGAGCCGCAACTCGGAGCGCTGCCGCTACCGGTGCACTGACCATCCACGCCACAGACAGGGGCTGGCGGAACCAGACTACATATCGCGTCGTCGCAGGTGTTGGGTCCACGCAACGGATCGGTGGCACATGTGCGCAGCGCGTCGCTCAACTCGCCGAATCGCGCGAGGTCGGCGCTCCGATTCAGGAAGAACGAACCCGTACAGTCTTGGCTACCCTCGCTGCAGCTAGACATGCTGGTTTGGCAGTCGGCGTCCTGACTGCAGGCCTTGTTCGTAGCGAGGTAGGCGTCGCGCGCGCTCCGGTGAGCCGCGCAGTGGTCGAGACTAGTCGCAGTGCTCGATTTGCACAGGCCGTTTGCACAGAAGAAGCCAGTCGCGCAATCGACATCGGCTTGGCAGGTGAGGCCGCAAGCGTTGCCCGCGGCCGGAGCGCTGAGGCAGCTCTTTCCGCTAATGCAGGTCGCCTTGGGATCGAGCGTGGCACATGCGGCGTCATCGCTACAAGGCTTAGTGCAAACGCCGCACCAGCAGGAGAAACTGTCTCCGCACTGAATATCCTCGGCACAATGCCGCAGCCAATTCGTGTTGCTCCCCGCGCCGCTCGATGACGCTTCTCCGCAAGCCGCAGCTAGCGCAACGAATCCGATCAGAAGCCAAGCTCTCGTCCCGCGTGTCATGTGCTCTCCCCCCGCCCGCCGGCCTCGGCGTCGTCTAGATTTTGCCCAAAGTAGAAGGTGACTCGTCTCAAGTTCTTTTCGTCCAGGGGGCGAGCCACATTCTCAGCCGCGACGCGTGTCCATAGCTCGTTCACTTCCTCTCGCACACGCCCGAGGAGCCCCTGGACTTCCTGTTCGAGCTTGTGGCCAGAGTCAATTTCGAACGTCAACGTCGCACCACCCACGAGGTCGGAAGCCTCGGAGCGGAGCGTGCCCTTTTGGACCTTGGCCGCGATTGCGCGCGCCACGGCGCTGAAGTGATCGAACACGGCCACCTCCCAGCCGTGCTCACTGCCGACCGGAATCAAGAAGGTTTCTGCGCGAAGGCGTCCGTCCTCGTCGTGGACGCGGCCCGCCGCGAGCAGAGCGTCCAGCGTAGGCTCGATAGCGCTCACCTCCAGCGACAGTGCAGCAGCGAGTTCGGCTCTCGAAGCGGCCTTTCGATAGAGCGACAACAGGAGCATCGATTCCAGTGCTTCCCCGCGCGTCGTTTGCACGATGCGGTTGCGGTCGGCGTCCGATGACAAGCCGTAGATAGCGCCGCTGCCGCGACCGGTGGAGTACACGAGGCCTTGTGCGACCAAATCGGAGAGCACCGCGGCGACGTCGCGCTCCGAATCGCGCTTGAAGCGCGCAACGACCCGCTCCCGAGTCGCGCTGCCTTGCTGGCTCAAGAATTCGATGACGGCTTCCCACAGAGTCTTGTCGCGAGCGCTCGCGCTCTCGGTCAGTCGCTGCATCTTCTTTTGATAGCTGCGCAGGGCAAGTCCGAACATGTCGGCCGCTACTTTGCGTGCCACTCCTTGCGCTTCAATCTCCGAAGCCAGCTCGAAGAAGACTTGATCGGCCACGTGCGCGAGTGGCGCTCGAATGCCAGCAGCCGTAGAAAGCTGGGCGATCAGCACCGTGGTTTGACGCACGATGGCGTCGATCAAGAGCTTGACGTCCATACCCCGACCCTAGCCCGTCGGCAGAGGGCGTGGCAGGTGCCCGCAAGTTCACCCGCGCCCGTTTTCCGGCGCTCGGAGCCGGAGCGTCCGGAAGCACGCCACAGAAGTCGTGCAGGGTCTAACCCTCGCCCGGACGCGCCGAGGCGCCGAGGCGCGAGCGGCGTTCCACGGCGCCGAGGTCGCATGGTCGTTGGGCCGCTGTACTGGCTGAATGGGCACCGCATCGGGTGACACCGTCAGCTCACCTAGGGATTCGCACGTGAGTAGGGCCGTTTTGGGCGTCACCGCCAGGGCGCTCACGGCCGATTTGCAGCGACCTCATTCCGACGCGCGGTAATCAGAACGCCGCCAGCAGGCGCGCGACGCCGCGCTCGATGTCGTCGCGCGCGGCGGCGTCGACGGCGACGGCGTGCAGGTGGAGCGCCCC
>JAEUAF010000630.1 GCA_019695485.1 Sorangium sp. | reverse complement strand
GTGGTATAGCGCGCCGGCCCCACGATGCAGGTTTTGTTAGACGCCGATAGCGTGGATCGCAGCCTCCGGCGCATGGCGCTCGAGATCGCTGAGCGCACGCGTGGTGGCGCCAGCGTGATCTTGGTGGGCATTCGACGCGGCGGGGTGCCGATCGCGCGCCGGCTCGCCTGGTGGATCAGTGAACTCGAAGCACTGAGCGTGCCGATCGGCACCGTCGACATCACCTTTTATCGCGACGATGCGGCCACGCGTTTGCCGAGTCCACGCATTGGTCCGAGCGAGATGCCAGGCTCGCTCGACGGGCGCCACGTCGTGCTGGTCGACGACGTGTTGTTCACCGGGCGCACGGTGCGCGCGGCGCTCGACGCGCTTCACGACTACGGCCGCCCCGCGCGCGTCGAGCTCTGCGTATTGGTGGAACGCCCGGGCCGCGAGCTGCCGATCCAAGCCAACTACGTCGCGAAGAGCGCCGAAATCGACCTCAGCGATCGCGTCGACGTCGTGGAGATTGGCGGCCGTCTCACGGCCATCATCCAATCGGTGAACAGCCCGAGCTTGGCACCGGGACCGCTCGAGGGAGAGCCTGCCGAATGACGGACGATCGCCTTCGCCACTTGCTCGGCATCGAGGATCTGAGCGCCATCCGCGCTGAGCAGATTCTGCGCAGCGCAGAGGCGTTCCACGAGGTCTCGCGGCGCCCGGTGCGCAAAGTGCCGACGCTTCGCGGCAAAACGGTCATCAACGTCTTTTATGAAGCGTCGACGCGCACGCGCACGTCGTTCGAGCTCGCCGGCAAACGCTTGAGCGCCGACGTCGTCAACATCAGCGGCTCCTCCTCCTCCACCACCAAAGGCGAGAGCCTGCGCGACACCGTCAGCACGCTGGACGCGATGCAGCCGGACGTCCTGGTGTTGCGCCACCATGCGTCGGGCGCCGCCCACTACATCGCGCAGCATACACGCGCCGCCGTGGTGAACGCGGGCGACGGCATGCACCAGCACCCCACGCAGGCCTTGCTCGACGCCTTCACGATCCGCCGTCATCTCGGCGCGGACTTGCGCGGCGCCAAGGTCGTCATCTGCGGCGATATCCTGCACAGCCGAGTGGCGCGCTCCAACACGCTGCTCTTGAAGCTGCTGGGTGCCGAAGTGTGCCTGGCCGGGCCGCGCACGCTGTTGCCACACCGCCCCGACGCGCTGGGCGTGAAAGTATTCGACCGCATCGAGCCGGCGCTGGAGGGCGCCGACGTCGTGATGGTGCTGCGCATTCAGCGCGAGCGCTTGGGCGCACCGCTGCTCCCTGCCCTGCGCGAGTACGCGCGCTACTTCGGCCTCAACGCGCGTCGCTTGGCGCTCGCGAAGCCGACCGCCATCGTGATGCACCCGGGCCCGATGAACCGCGGCGTCGAAATCAACGAGGACATCGCCGATGGTCCGCGCAGTGTGATCCTCGACCAGGTCGAAGCCGGCGTCGCCGTCCGGATGGCGGTCCTCTACCATTGCGCGAGCGAGCCCGGCGCCGAGCTCAGCTGAGTCAGGTTCCCGCGGTGCGGGCACGCGCCGCACTCGAATCTGTCGCGCACGGTCCGTACCCCCAAACCCCACGCTGCTCCGCGGGGCAGAAGAGGTTACCCTCATCTCACTTGCGCCGCACTAGCGACCGGTTCAGATCTCGGGATGCGGCCCGTTCACTGGGCAGGAAAATCGGTAGCGAAGTTCTGCGCGATCATCTCCGCCGGCCTGCTGCTCCCCGCGGCGCCACTCATGACGGCGTGCGGCACCCCCTCAGGCAGCGAGCACGGGCCCATCGAAGTCCTACCCGCTGACTCCGGCACCGATCTGGCACTCGAGTTCGACGGCGTGAACGACTACGCCTCGCTCGGCACGGCCGGCTTTCCGTTCGCGAGGTTGCCGCAGACGATCTCTTTTTGGGTCAACGTGAGCGACGCCACGGGCGACCAAAGCCTCGTCACGCTGAACAAGGACGCAGCCAGCGGCGTTCGCGTCGGGCTCCAAAATGGAGTGCTGAGCGCGCACAGCGTGTACAGCGGGGACGTCTTTGCGCAAGCGGCCAATCCGCTGCCGCTCGGAGAGTGGCACCACGTGGCGTACCTCTACGACGGCACCGACAGCGCGCCCCACCACACGCTCTATCTCGACGGGATGGTCACTGCCACCGGTACCGCGCTGCCGAACAAGCGCACCCCAACCAGCGCCTTTCTGGGCTGCGATCAGAGCCAAGCTCGCCCTTTTCACGGGAAGCTCGACGAACTGCGGGTCTGGTCGGTCGCACGCACGGCCGATCAGATCGCGGACGAGATCGCAGGCGAAGCGCCCACCCAAGAACCGCCAGACTTGGTGCTCTACTACCCATTCAACGAAATCGCGGGGCCGCGCATCGTCGACCACTCCGGCCGTGAAAACCACGGCATGCTCGGCGACGGCGCCAGCGCTTATATGCCTGCGCGAGTGTTGTCCGGCGTCGCGCAGTCGCGTCACTGAGCGCGTTCACTGACCTAGCTGAGCGTTCGGGGTCGCGCGACTGCGACTGATGGCGACATCGTCGACGTAAATGTCGACGGGACTCGGATCGACCTCGACCAGCATGTTGCACAGCATGAACTCCAGGGAATCCGGGCTCGTGGTGGGGCGCCCGCCAAGGTCGTAGATGCGCCGCCCATCGAGCCAAACCACGAGCTTGCCCGTGGCGTCCGATGCAGCGCGGAACTCGACCTCGACGTGAAACCAAGCCCCAACCGCGACCACGGGTGCTGGGTTCGCGAGCGGCTCCAAGAGATACGCGCCGTCGTGCGAGAACGCCTGCAGAACGAGATCGCCATCCGGCAAACTGCGAAGTTGTACGTCGATACCGCGGTCATCGACCGGGCTCTCCGAGGTGTGCGAATCGAACTGGAGAATCGTCCAATAAGATGCAGTCGTGTAGGCGCGCGGCACCAGATACCAGGCACTGTAAAACGCATCCTGGGGCAAGCCACCGAAGCGCATCAAGCGCGGCCCTGCACCTTTGGCGGTCGTGCCCGGGGTTACCACTTTCTGGAGCTTCACCGAGAAACGCCCGGTGTGTGCGAAGTCTTCGCTGACCCCAACGCTACCGTCAGCGGTGTCGACGGCGCTGGCGCCGGAGCCATCCGCAGACCATTCACTCAGATCGGCCGTCTCGTGGCGCGCCGACCACAACAAATCGCTCCCGACATAGACGTCGCTACACGCGGCGCACAAGCCCGCGAGCAGCGCCAGCTGAAGGCCGCCTGGGTGCACGCCCAAAGCCTAGCGAACTCTCGCCGGCCGCGCGGGTGTTCGCGAAGAAAAGCTCTTTCTCGCCGAGTTTTCCGACGCCGGAGCCGGAGCCCTACTTGCGCAATTCGAGTTCTGCCGGCGGCACGCTCGCGGCAGGGGCGGCAACGACGGCTGGGGCCGGCAGCGGCGAAGCCCCTTGAGCAGAGCCCGCGGCGGTCGGCGCGAGGCCCGCCGCACTCGCCGACGGCGCAGCGACCGGGTGCGGCTTGGCACGCGGCACAGGCGCTGCTCGCGGGACCTCGACCGCGCGTGCCTCAGCGGGCACCGTAGAATCGCGGTGCACGGTTGGGGCGGCGGCGACAGCCTCTGCGCGACTGGCGCCGGCCACTCCGCTCAACCGCTCCGCACTCGCGGTAGGTTCAGCGCTAGCAGAGGCCGTGCCGCGTTCACCTTGCACGAGCCGCAAGAGAGCGAGAGCCACACCCGCCGAGATGAGCGCGCCGAACACGGCCACGCCCCACAACAGAAGTAGCTTGCCGCGCCGAAGTCGCGGCAGGCTCGGGGCCGGGTGCACACCGCGCGAGGCGGGCTGAAAGGTCTGCCCAAGAGCGGGACCGGCCGGGGAGGCTGGCCCGTAACTAGCCGCCGGCGGGGCTGCGACAGGACTCCCGCCCGCGACCGGGAAGGTCTGACCCGCGGACGGGAAGGTTTGGCACAAAGGATGCGCCCCTGGCGCAAGCCAGGCCTGAGGCGGCGCTGGTGCCGCGGGATCGTCATTGCGAATCGTCAGCGCCGCAGCGAGGAGCGCGCGTTCGGGCTGCCCGCCGGACGCACCCGCTGGAGCGACCGCCGAGGGGAAGGTCTGGGCCAACGCAGCGACCACGGCGGGAGCGACCGGGGCGGGCACCGGCTGCGCCGCCCGGCGTGCCATGTCGAGATTCACCCCAGACTGGTGCAGAGCGAGCGGCACCGTGCCCTGCGGACCGCGGGAGGACGAGAGCTTCGAGTCGGGGCCGGTAGCGTCGAGGCGGGTCTTCTCGTCGCGGTGGGCTAGGCGCGCATGCGCGTAGGGTGGCCGCCCGCCATGCCTCACGGCGCGCACGTCCGCCTGCATCAGCGCCGCGTTCGGGTAACGCGCGTCGCGTGCAAACGCCAGCGCCAGGTCGACGATATTGCAGACATCGGCAGGCACCTGCGGCGCCAGCGTCGACAAAGGCGGCGCCGGACGCGTCGCCATCGAAATCAGGAGCTCGGCCTCGCTCGGCGCCTCGTGCACTTTGCGCCCTGAGAGCAGGCGAAACAGCGTCGCGCCGAGCGCAAACAAATCCACGCGACCATCGATTTCGGCGCGCCGCCCCAAAGCCTGCTCGGGGGCCATATACGGCAGCGTGCCGAGCGCCACGCCGGATCGAGTCCGATGGTCACCCGGCGCGCCCTCGGCGAGCCGCGCGAGACCGAAGTCGAGGATCTTGATCTGCCCGGTCTGGGTGACGAACAGATTGTCTGGCTTCAGATCGCGATGCACGATGCCTTTTTCGTGCGCGACGCGCAGCACATCGAGAACTTGATCCGCCAAATCCAAGAGCTCGGCGATCGGCAGCCACTGCAAGCGCTGAATCCGCGCCGCCAAGGTTTCACCCGCCAACAGCTCCATCGCCAAGAAGGCCCCGGCGGGACTCTCTCCGTGCTCCAACACCCGGACCACCCCGGGGTGTTGGACTGAGTTCGCCAGGTAGCCCTCGCGGTAGAAGCGCTCGCGAATGTCTCGGCGGAGACTCATCTCCGCATGCAAGATTTTTATCGCGGCGACATAGCCCTCGACGGTGCGCCCCACGTAGACCGCAGCCATGCCGCCAACCCCGAGCACGCGCTCGAGCCGGTAGCGGCCCACGGTCTCACCCACGCGCCGCGCGGCGAGGACCTCGTCACTCTCCACGCTCGGATCCATGGCGATTGCGTACGGTCTGCCCGGCGAGGTTAGTCGGGCCGTTCAGAAGTCACAATCCATACGTTGACGCTGACGCGAGCTTCCCCGCCGATCGACGAGCGCGTCAACGTGTACGCGCATGTAGGAAACTCAGAAACGACGACTCAAAGGCCCTTGCCCATCGCGTGGTAGCCCTTGTCGACGAAGACTGTGGTGCCCGTGATGCCGGACGCCAAAGGGCTCGACAGGAAGGTGGCCACGTTGGCGACCTCGAGCGGCTCGAGCTTCTCGGTGAGCGGCGCGTTCTTCGCGTAGTACTCGATCACATCGTCGATGATGCCGGTGACGCTTGCCGCGCGCGAGGCGTAGGGGCCCGCCGAGATGGTATTGATGCGCACGCCGTACTTGCGCCCCGCTTGAAACGCGAGCACGCGCGTGTCGCTCTCGAGCGCTGCCTTGGCGCTATTCATGCCGCCGCCGTAGCCCGGAATCACGCGCTCACTGGCCAGGTAGGTCAGTGACAAGAAAGAACCGCCCGCACGCATCAGCGGAGCAAATCGACGCACCATCGACACCATCGAATAGGCGCTCACGCTCACGGCCGCGAGATAACCCGCGCGGCTCGTTTCGAGCAGATCCAAGTGCACTTCGGGGCCGTTCGCCAACGAGTGCACGACGATGTCGAGCGGCTTGTCGCCGAAATCCTTCAAGAGCTGCGCTGCGCAACCTGCGATCGTGAAATCCCCTCGCCCGGAGTAGCGCTTGTTCTCGCGCACTGCCTCCGGAACGTCGTCGAGCGTGTCGTACGCCGCGTCGATCGGGTAGACGCGCTCGAAGTTCAACAAGCTGCCGTCGGGCATCTTGCGCGCCTCGTCGATCTTGCCTCGACGCAGCAGCGTCTCGAAAATTCCGAGCGCCGGTGGCCACGTGCCGACGCACACCGAGGCCCCCGCCTCGCTCAGCGATTTCGCAATCGCAAATCCAAATCCGCCGTCGTCCGCCACGCCCGCGACGAACGCCCGGCGACCTTTCAAGTCGATGGGAATCACGGCGGCCATATCGCCCATATTTTGGCTTGTTGCAACAGGGGGAGCCGCACGGGTCGGCCAGCCGAAAAGACGAGTCGTCCGAGGCGAGCCCTGAATGGAGCGGCGCTAACCCGGACTGAGATCGACCAAGCTGACTTCGGGAACGTCTTCTCCAAGAAAACGACTCGCGACTGCAGCAAATGTTTGCGGGCGATCGGTCACGAGGAGTTCAAGGCCAGCAATGCCCTCGGGCGCGGTCGGAATTCTGTCCTCGAGCGTCCATTCGCGCACCGCGTCAGCGGTCGCCGCTGCGCTATCGACAACGGGAATAGGGCGCCCAGCCAGCCGCTCGGCTTCTTCCGCGATCAGGTGCCCGAGCAACGGATAGTGCGTGCAACCCAACACCAAGACGGAAGCGCCCGCGTCAATCAACGGCTCCACATAGCGGCGCACGACCAAACGCGGCACCTCACCCTCGAGCCAGCCCTCTTCGACGAGCGGCACGAGCAACGGCGCCGCCAGCGCGACCACCTCGTAGCGCGTACTGATTTGCGCGACGGCCCTGGGGTACGCCCCCGACGCTACGGTGCCCGCGGTGCCGAGGACGCCGATGCGCGGCACGCGCGTACCGCCGAGCTGGCCTTCAACCGCGCGAACCGCCGTACGAGCCCCGGGTTCGACCACGCCGATCACCGGCAAGTCGAGCTCGGCACGCAGCAGCTCGAGCGCCACTGCGCTCACCGTGTTGCAGGCCACGACGAGCGCCTTGATGCCGCGGTCGATCAGCAGGCGCGCACAGCCCCGCGCGTAGCGAACAACGGTCTCCGCAGAGCGCGTACCGTAAGGCACGCGCGCCGTGTCACCCAGGTAGATGATGGGCTCTGAGGGCAACGCGAGGCGCAGTGCTCTCACGACCGTGAGCCCACCGAGGCCTGAATCGAAGACACCGAGCGGGCCTGACCCGCGCGCCGTCACACGTCCTCGATGCGAATGAGACGGGGCGGGGCCTTCAGAAACGACTGCGCCGCGATGGCTTTGAGCGCGCGCCGCACCGAGCCCTCCGTCGACACGTGCGTGGTGAGGCAGACAGGAACGGCGTCGTCCTTGCCGCGGCCCTGCCCGTCCTGCACCATCTGTTCGATGCTCACACCCTCTTGCCCAAGGGCCGAGGCGATGTGGCCAACGACCCCAGGGTGGTCTCCCACGTCGAAGCGCAAGTAGTAGCGCGTCTCGATGTCGTCGGACGGCAACAGGGCGCGGGCTGAAAGCTGAATGCTGCGCGTCGACAGCCCAGGCTCGCCTTCCAGCCGAGAGCGGGCCACGTCCACGATGTCCGCCACGACGCTGACGGCGGTCGGCATGTCGCCCGCGCCGCGCCCAACTAGCAAGCAGGGGCCGAGCGCGCGTCCCATCAAGAAAACGCCGTTCAACACGCCGTCGATGTTGGCGAGCACGCTGTTCTTGCGAATCAACGCCGGGTGCACGCGCAGCTCCAAACGCTCGCCGCGGTCGTGGCCGATGCCGAGGTGCTTGAGCGTAAATCCGAAACGATCCGCGAAGCGGAAATCGATTTCGTCGATCTCTCGAATCCCCTCGACCAAGAGCTTGCCGCCGTCGACCTGGGCGTCGAAGGCAAGCATACTGGCGACGACGAGCTTCTGCGCCGCGTCGTGCCCGTCGACGTCGAGAGTCGGATCGGCCTCGGCGTAGCCAAGCTTCTGCGCTTCCGCGAGCGCCTCCTTGAACGGCAGGCCCGCCACGCGCATGCGCGTCAAAATGTAGTTGCAGGTCCCGTTGAGAATCGCGTGGACGCTCGACACGGAATCGCTGGCCAGGGCCTCGCGCAAGGTGCGGATGATCGGAATGCCACCGCCGACCGAGGCTTCGAACGCGAGATCGACGCGCTTGTCGATGGCAGATGCGATGAGCTTCGGGCCATGCTTGGCGATCAGCAGCTTGTTCGCGGTGACCACGCCTTTACCGGAAGCAATGGCGCGCTCGATGTAAGTCTTGGCCGGCTCCTCGCCGCCCATGACCTCCACCACCACGTCGACCTGTTGGTCCCCGAACAGCTGCTCCGGATCGGTGGTGAGCCATTCGGGCTTGCACTCGGGCACGCGCTCTTTGCTGGGATCGCGCACGAGAACGTGGCTCACCTCGAGCGGGGCACCGACCCGAAGCTCAAGATAGCTCCGATTCTCGTTGAGCAGGCGGAGCACGCCGCCTCCGACGACACCGCCGCCGAGCAATCCGATGCGAACGGGGCCTTTTTTACGTTCTTGGCTCAAGGTACCTCCA
>JAEUAF010000308.1 GCA_019695485.1 Sorangium sp. | reverse complement strand
TCTGCGCAGTGGGTGCGCGACGCCTACGCTGGCGCGCACGCGGGCGCGACTGAGCCCACTGCACAGGCTGGGCCACGCGAAGCCCTTTGGCGAAACCAACGCGGCAGGACTCGCGTAAGCTGGCGAGTACTCGTGACTCAGCCTTCCTCCGATCGTTTCCGCTTCGTGAATTTGGACGGCTCGGCGCCGCATTCGCTGTCTGCGGTGCTCAAGTGGGCGCTCGTCGATCGCATGCTCGGCCGGCGGCGCTCCGTCGCGTGGGAAGGCACCACTCCGAGTGTGGTCCCCGATCTGGAACAACTACGGCGCCCACCCGCGCGCGGCGACGGCGCGCGCCTGACCTGGCTCGGGCACGCGAGCTGGCTCGTGCAGCTCGACGGCGTTTCCTTGTTGATTGATCCGGTCTTCTCGAAGGGCTTGGGGCCCGGCCTAACTCGCCATTTGCCGCCCGCGCTGTCGCCGGCCGAGTTGCCGCCCATCGACGCGCAGTTGGTCACGCACAACCATCGCGATCATTTGGATTTGCCTTCGGTGCGCGCGGTAGCGGGCCCTGTGGTCGCGGGGCTTGGCATGACGGCCATCTTCGCGCGGCAAGGCCTGCACTGTACCGAGCTTGGCTGGTGGAGTGAAACGCGCATCGGTGATGTGTGCGTGCGCTTCGTCCCGTCGCAGCACTGGAGTCGGCGTGGTCTCAGTGACACCAACGCTACGTTGTGGGGCGGCTTCGTGATCGAGGGTTCTTCGGCCAGCGTTTACCACTCCGGCGATACCGCGTACTTCGCCGGATTTTCAGAGATTGGTGAGCGCGTCGGTCGGCTCGACGCGGCGCTGCTTCCGATCGGCGCCTATGAGCCCGCGTGGTTCATGAGCAAGCAGCACATGAACCCCGAGGAGGCCACGCAGGCCTTCGTCGATCTTGGAGCACGCCGATTCTTTGCCATGCACTGGGGCACCTTCAAGTTGACCGACGAAGCCCTCCACGAGCCCCCTGAGCGCTTGGCGGCGGAGTGGCGGCGCCGTGCGCTCTCACCCGAGGCTTGCCAGGTGTTGCCTGTGGGCGCGTCGTTTCTGGTGCACGCCGACGCCTAGCGCAGCGCATGTGACTTGACGTCAGCCATCGCTTCGCCGCAGGCGGCTCCGAGCTAGGGGCTACACATCGAGGTTCCGTTCGCGACGCTTCGCCGAACCGTCGCGAAGTAAACGCGATTTTATAATTAACTTAAGCGTTTAAGTGGTTGTCTCATTGGGCAGACTGACCCGTGTTCGAGCAGGCACCCAGCCAATGCGCGCGATCCTCGTCTGCTGGCCGCAGCGAGCGTAGCGTCGACCGTGCACGGTGCGTGGCTCTCGACCGCCCTAAAGCCGCGACTTAAGCGTTTAAGCGCACGGAGCGAAATGCCATCCCGTTGGAAAAGACAAGTCACAGTCGACTCACTGTCTGCGTGGCACGAGGCCTGCGCGAGTGTTGCGCCCTTTCGACTGGCCGCGCTGGCGCGCACGAGTAAACTAGGGTCCGCGCATGTTGGTGACGTCGCCAGGATTGGCCGACGGATGCCCATCCGCGCTTCGCCCGCAGCGGCCCAACCGTGACAATTGCATCGAGGAACAATGCTCAATCACTCTCATTCGAGATCCTCTTCCCCTCGCGCGACGTCGGGCCAGCTCGGCGTTCTTGTGATCGCGCTGTCACTAGGTTGTAGCGCTACGAACGAGGGGAGCGCTGATGGCGGCAGTTCCGCTGCTGGTCGGCTGGGCTCTGGTGGGCGCGCGGCGGGTGCAGGCGGCACCACCTTGGCTAGTCAGGGTGGGACGGCGATTGCGGGCGCCGGGGTCACTTCGCCACCCCAAGGTGGTGCGAACACGCAAGGCCAGGGCGGAATGAATTCGCAGGGCCAGGGCGGCATGAATTCGCAGGGCCAGGGCGGCATGAACACGCAAGGCCAGGGCGGCATGAACACGCAGGGCCAGGGCGGCATGAACACGCAGGGCCAGGGCGGCACGCCAGCAATGGGCGGCAGGACGTCGGCTCAAGGCGGTACGGGTGGCGTGGCGGGCGCAGCGAGTGGTGGCCGGGCCAGTGGTGGGACTCCCGGCAGCGGTGGTGCCAGCATGGGGGGTGCTGCGAGCGGTGGCAGGGCCAGCGGCGGCGCGCCCGGAAGCGGAGGAGCAACGGGCACAGGAGGGGCAACCGGCACTGGAGGCAATACTTCAGGATCCGTTTGCCCCACTGCCAAGACCGGAGGCACGTGTCCGGCGAAATCGTGCCCTACCGGCGCGAGCGATTGTGGCTGTTACACAGTGGCCGGCCTGGGTGCGAGGAAGAAAGTCATCCTGGATGCCGGTGGCGACAGTCGGTTTTTGGCCTCAGCCATGGTCGAGACCGAGAACCTGAAGACCGACTATGCTCACGGCGACAACAAGACGGGCGACGCATTCAACGCCGGCTGCGCCAAGCAGAATTGGTACATGACGCGTCAATGCCACGCCGCTTGGAACAGCCTGAAGGCGAGCGACTACGAAACCTCGAGTGCGATGAATACGGACTTGAAGCTCGACATCACCGTTTACAACGAGTGCCGGGCCAAGTGGGATGAGAATCACTGGTTTGCCGGGCACCGCAACGGACAGACGGGTCTCCAGACCGGGCAGGCGCCGAACCTCGCCCTCTTCATCGCCGCCAGCAAGTGGACGCAAACGAACCTCGAGAACGGCCACATGTGCGATGACGTTCGCTTCTGGGCGACGGTCCCGGCCATCATCCAGTAGCTGCGAGCATTGCGGCCCCAGCCCAGGGCGAGGTTTTCACTGCACACGCACGCTGAGCAGGGCGTTCCTCCCAGGGCCTCGCGGTCCTGTGCGCGTACTACGGATCCCCGAGCTGTTTCGCCAAGCGAGACAGCTCACCCTTGAGCGCGGGGTCCGTCTCCACCAGAGTCGCTTCGTGCGCGAGCGCGCGCAAGCCGGCCCATACGGGTTGCTGGTGGGAAAGCCGTGCCAGTTCGGAGAGCGCCGTTCGGCGCTGTTCGGGCGTTCCGAATTCGAGATATGGGCGCACTTCGCTGAGGCCGAGCGTCGCGATGCGCGCATAGGCGAGGATGGCGTCGAGCACCGGCGCTTTCTGTTCGCGCACGGGCGCGTCGTGGTGAGCGAGAGAGCTCGGGGCCGCTCGTGGCTTACTCGGCGCAGAGACGATCGGTGGAGGCAGCGCAGAGGCACTCGCGCGCGCGCTCGGGGCGGAGGCACTCGCGCTCGGCGTGTGCTCGAGGCGTCCTTGAAGTAGCTCGGTGACCCCCGTTTCGCGTAACGCCTGGGCGGTGCGCTGCGCACTGAGCGCCACGTCCGCAGCCAGATGCATGAGCGTCTCCGGGCTCGCGCCGCTCGGAATGGCGCCCTGAAAGGCTCGTATCTTGATGCGCGTTTCGCCACAAGCCTTCAGTGGCTCCGCTTGCTTCAAGAAGGGCTTGCAGTCGGGCAAGTCGTCCGCCTGAGCCCAGCGCGCCGCCGCGCCCTCGGTCGCTGTGCGCAGGCGTTGAGCAAAGGCCTGCGACGCCTGGGGAGCGGCGCGTGGTTCGTGGCGCGGTGCGGGCGGCGCCTCGTGCTTGCAGGCAAGTGGATGCGCCCCGAACAGCGCCGCGAGCAGCGCGGCCTTCCGAATGTGACTCAAGCGTGCGTGCTCGACGATCAGTAAACGCCGCGCCAATTGGGCCCATAGAACCCGAGGCGCCCCGTCAAATTCCGTGCAAATTCGATGACCGATTTGTAGTTCGCGAGGCGCGCTGCGTAGCCCGCGTCGATCCGCACGGGTTGCCCGGTGCATTGCGTCAGCCCGGGCGGGCAATTGGTGTCGTCGGTGTAGGTTGCGTAGTCGAGCTTGCCGCCAACCAGCGTGCCTTTGACTTGGAAGGCCTTGGCCGCGAGAATGTTCGCCCATTCGAGGATGCGCGCGCCGACGCCACGCTCCACGCTGCGGCCTTCGATGGTCTCTCGGCCGTAGCTGCGCGCCGTGTAGACCTCCCCAGAAACCGGATCTTGAAACACGACCGCGACCTTGTCGTCGAGTCCCGGGTCGGCGTTCGTACCCAGCTGATAGATGCGCATCAAGTCGACCCAGTCGCGCTTCCAGCTGTCGGGCAGGTACATCAGCGCGAACAAGGTGACGAACTTTTGCACCTCGAAGCCCACCTCGGGATCGAGCGCGAGTGAGGTGGCGGGTGCCGTCGAACTCGCGACGCCGCTCGCTGCGTCGCCACACGCGAGCTGACCCGGCGCCGGCCAGCACATCTCTGGGCCCTCTTCCGGCCACCACACGCGGAAGCCGAGCGGGCTCAGCGGATAGCGAGTGCCGGATTGCACGCGCGGTTTCGTGCCAGTGGTTCCGATGCGCCAGCCGAGCAAATCGGCGTCTTGGGTGAGTGCGGTGCTGATCAGGCGTCGCATGCCTTCCGGGTACAAGGTGGCGAAGCTCACATTGCGATAGCGCCCGTCCGAGAAGTCGTCGCGGCTCTGGCTGATGAAGCGATCGACCGAGTCAGCCAGCAGATCGACGGCCAACGTCTTCTCGTAATACGAGCCGACCCAGAGGTCGTAGCGCGTCGTGTAGTAGCCCTTCGAGCCGTCGAGTGCGTTGTGCAGCGGGCGACCGCCGATCGAGGCCAAGCCAGCCGGATCTTGCGTGCCCTCGGGCACGGTGAGCGCGATCGTGCCCCCGGATCCGTTCTCGATCAGCGCCTGGTCGGTCGAGCGCAGCACCTGCATGTCCACCGCGTCGGTGCCAGCCAGGAAATGATCGCCCGAGGTTGGTCTGGTCAGCATACGCGCGAAGTGATCGAAGGTCAGACTGGTCGCCAGCGCGTGCGCCTTCGAGAGCCCGTCGCCCGCAGGGCCATCGACAATGGTGGGGATGCCGAGCGGCGTCGCGCCGCCAAAGATCTCCTGCAGCAGGGCGAACGCCTTGCTCATCTCCTTCAACTTCTCGTGGTAGCGCGTGAACGAGCGCATGAAGGCGCCGCTCAGCGTGAAGGTCGTGCGTCCCCTGCGGTGATTGTCGAAAGCGTGTACGTCCTCATATTCATTGATGAAATAGGAGGCGATCTCGTAGGCGTCGGCGCCGTTGTCGTGACGATAGACCGAGATATTGCCGATGTCGGCGTACTCGTCCGACGCGAACATGTAGGGGCGTCGCACGCGCCCTCCGCGGTCGAATTTCTTGGTGATGCCGTCGCGCGAAGCGATGCCGAGCAGATCCCGATAGCGCACGTAATCGGTCGGGATCCCTTCGCACTCGGTGCCGTTCACTTGCTGCCCGTCGATCGTTGGGTCGTAAATGCCGTCCGCCGCCTCGTCCCAGCCAGCGGGGGGCGACGGATCGGCGGGCTTGCAGTTTCGGATCAGATCGAGACGCTGATCGAGCTTCGAGTAGTGGATGGCGTTGTTGAGCGAGGTGTTGCTCCCGTACCAGGCGCCCGTGATGCCGCCGAAGCTGTCGAGCTGATCCGCCAGCATGCCTCCGTCCGCCGTGCAGGAGCTGTTCTTCAGCGGTGGGACCGTGCCCGTGGCGTCGGGTGTACCCAGGGTGCACGAGACGCGCGGATCGTTCCAGATATCCGCCACGTCCGTGTACAGAAAGCGGATCGCGGCTCGATCGTAGGCGCCGATGTCCAGCATGTCTTGCGTGACGTCACCTGGGTAGTCCATCACGCTGGTTTGCTGCCAGGTGGTGAGCATTCCTTCGCGTTCGGCAGGGGTCACCGGATCGTTCCAGCGCGGGCCGATGCAGGACGTGCCGTCCGCAGTGGCTGCTGAGCAGTAAGTGGTCTCTTGCTTGTCGCGCGTGCGAAGTTGCCAATATTGGGGCCGGAAATTGAGGGCGTCGAAGGACGAGGTGAACACGTGCCTGAGCCCCATCGAGTGCCCCATCTCGTGCGCCAACACGCCGCGCGTGAAACGTTTGCGGATGTAGTCCTTCCAGCGCTGATTGCGGGCGAGCAGCTGGTCCGCGGAGATTTGGGTGGCGCCGTTTCCGACCGGGAACTTCTGCAGCATTTTGCGCGCGAGCTCGATGACGCCCCAGGGCTCCGCGGCACTCAGCACGCAGCTGCCGTTCTGCGCGAGCAGCAGCTGCCGCTCGCGTTCCAGGGCCGAGCGGTTTTGCCAGTAGCCTCCGCGCAGCGGCGATGCGGCTTCGAGCATCGATGGGCTGAGCGGTGTGCTGTCGTCGAGCCCCACCAACGAGAGGTAAGGCGCCGTCACCAGCGAGGTCTCGAGCGAGGTGTCCTTGACGGCAGAAAAACGGGCCTGAATCGGCGCATTGCCGAGACCGAGGACGCCGTCGCCGAACGTCGCGCGGGTCGTCGCATCAGCCCAATCGAGCACTGCCTGTGCATTGCCCGTCGGCAATTCGACGTTGGCCGCCTTGGGATCGACGATGCTCCTATCCATGCTCTGGATGCGGCTCGTGATCTCGTCGGCACCCATCGGCGTGGGCCCGCGATAGGCGTTGAAATTCGCCGCCGAGCCGACCTGATTCAGCGCTTTGACGTAGTCGCCCTGCGTGACGTCCGCCGTCGTGAGCTCGCCCGAGTACCAGCGCATCAGATCGACCGTGCGCTCTGCCGCCACGTCGGTGACGGCATTCCAGATGTTCACACTGGCCGCGACGACTTCGCCCGAGATGGGGTCGACTGCGTCAGCCATGATGCCCCACGGCGAGGGCGATTGCGGCGACTGGATGACGTTGGCGCTGTGGTAGCGAAGGTCGCCGACGCGCGCCAAGAGTCCTGGCGCGCCGCAAGCCGCCGCATCTCCCGCCTGGACCGGATTGTGACAGAGCACCAGGATCTCGGGAACCTTTGCTAGCGCGTCGTTGATGGTCGTCGGAAAGAGTGCGCTGCAGTCGGCGCTGGCGTTGGGGTCGAGCACGCCGTCCTTGTGTTCATGGACACACTCCGCGTAGCGCGCGGTTTGTACGGCGTGCCTCAGCGCTGAGTCCCAATCCTTCGCCGCGAGCGCGGTGGCGTCGAACAAAGTCGGATCGCTCTCGGGCCCGTAGTAGTAGGCAACTGGCCGGATTTCGCGATTTCTATAAGGGAGGGTGCATTTGTGCACGAAGGTGTCGCAATGCGAACCCGCGGTCACGTCGCAGTTGTCGTCTGAATCGCAGAGCGCCCCTCCGGCCTGGTTGGGTCCGTGGCTCGCCTTCCAGATGTTGTGTCGACTCGCGAAGCGGTACCACTTGGAGTCGACGACGCCGTAGTCGCGGTCGTAGCCGAGGCGCTCCGGGTTCAGTGAGCCGCTCGTGAACGCACCGAACATGCTCATGCGCTGCCCATCCCAATCGATGGCCTCGTAGTCGCGATCTTCGACGCGCCGAAACGAGAGCCTGATCTTCAGTTCGACAGGGTTGCAATTGCCGATCGGACCCGAGCCGTTGAAGAAGTCGGCGCTAAACAAGCAGGTGGGGAAGGTCCCGTACGGGGTCTCCACGACCTGGGGTTTGGCGAACACCTTGTTGGTGACGTCGAAGTAGCCCTGATCCGGCTCGAAAACCTGAGCGTCCGCGGACGCGGGATCGGAGACCGAATAGGTCGCCGGCTCGTACTGGATCGCCTGATCGGAGTACTGGCGGAGCGCGGCCAGCGTATCGAGTTCGTACGCCGACGTGATCAAGTTCTGCGACCAGTCGACGCGCATGAACGCGCGTTCGTACCAGGGGCGGTCGGTCGTATTCTCTTCGATGATGTTGAGCTCTTCGCCGGTCTGCGGGTTGTACGCATGCTTGATGTCGAAGTGGCTCGAGATCTTGAAAGCGGCGACGATTTGGCCCGAGTTGTCGTTCGGCGAACCCTTATTGCTGCTGTCCGCGACGCGTTGGTAGGTGAGCCGCGCGACCAGCAGATCTTGCGTAATCTCGAAGCCCACGCGAGCGAGCGTCTGCGCGTAGCTCGCCGTGAATAGGCCCGGTTGACCCGCGCCAAAGTCGACGTCCACCACCGTTGGCCGGTAGTAAAACTCGGGGTTGTCGCTGGGATCGGAGAAGCTTGCCCCGACGAAGAACTTCTTGTCGAGCGCGTTGGCTTGAACCCGATTGATGGGGGCTCGTTCGCTCGCGCAGCTCGAGCTCAGCACTGCGGCACACAAAAGGCTCGCGAACGAGATGGCTCGGAACGTCGGCATAGGCATCCTCTTCAAGGCGGAAGATACCCCGAATGTCAGCGGATCGTTGACGGCTCGCTCTTACCTGGCCCTGAAAAAAACTGGCGGAGTGCAGTTGGGGCAGAGATTGCGACCCGAAGTGCCAAAGGAAGCCGCTGAGGCGTCTCTGCGCAGCGCCTGGTACGGCACCTCTGAACGGCGTCCGCCGGGCGGCCGTGGGACCGAAGCACGTGCCAGCGCTTGGTCGAGCGACGCGGGCCGCGCACGCCGCGCGGGTCGCGCCCCGAGCGCGGAGGACATCGACCCTACCTTGGAAGGTCCCGCGCGCTTGTGTTTCCGCAGCGTGACCCGCGCGATTCTTCTGCGCTGCGCCGCGCGCATCGCGAGCTGTTTGGCCCTGACGGTCCACACGTTGGCCGCTCGAGGATCGTTGCCTCGTGATGCGGCAGGCCTAGACTCCGAGAGCGCGAGCGCGCATTTGGTCGCGGAGTGTTAGCCATGGAAAGCGAAATCGAATGGGGCACCAAGCGTGTCATCGATGGCAGGCTTCGCGTGTTCTACGACGGGTACTGGATCAAGGCGTATGAAGCGCCGGCCGACTCGCTGCAGGCGAAGAAGCAGCTCATCCAAGCCTTGACGCGGCGTCTGTTCAATCACGTGGAGCACGGCCTGAATATCCCGGGCACGCGATTGCGCGCGGCTCGGCATGCCTACGAGGTGGAGACCGACGCCCAACGCCGTCGCGTGAAAGCGGGCATGTTGGCCGGGGCGCTCTTCAATCGGGCCGCGGATCTGTTCACGAAGCTGGTCGAATTGCAGTCGCTCGGCTTCGAGATCCAGCCGGACAACGCGCTGATGCGGGAGTGCGGCGAGCACTTGAAAGAGGCGCTCGTGCTCGGGAAGAACGTGCTGCACCGCTCGGGCGAGGAAGGCATCGACGAGCTTTGGGGCGAGCCATTCAAGGCCTTCGCCTTCCCGATCGAGGAGTTTTACAAGAGCCGCTACATCAAGATCGCGCTCACCATGGCCGCCATCGATCGGATCGCGACGGCGTTGGTGGCAACGTTCGCGGCACTGCCCATGTTCGCGGGTCTCGAACCACTGGTGTTGGACTTCGCGAACGCCGCGAAAGCCAAGTCCGAGACCCTGCGCACCGAAGACGATATCTTCGATATTTGGACCTCGTTCGTGGTCTCTACCGAGAAGCTGTTGGCGTTTGCGCCGCCGCGTCCGTCGCAGGCGACGACTGAGGAAAACCAAAACTTCATCGACGCACTGCAGCTGATTCGCCATGGAGTCGAACTGGTCGGTTCGATGACCCGGGCGCGAGTGCCCATGCCGAAGAGCACGCGCGAGTTCGTGGCGCGCTGTGAGGAGTATCGGCGCTTCGCTTTGGTCGCTGAGTCGCGTCGCAGCGTCGCCTGAGCCGCCGCCGTCTTGGCAATGCCGAGAAGCTCGGCGTGAACGGAGCCGCCCTCCCGCTCGCGTGCTCGTACTTCTCCGCGGGCGACCTCGCCGTCCTGAGCGGCCAGGTGGCCAATGTCGGTTCGTGTAGTTGCCTGGGTGCCAGTGACCAGGCGGTCGATGAAGTAAATTTGCATTTCTGGCCGGCGAAGCAATTTTCTTTATCAAATCGCTCGCAAGCTCGCGTTCTGGATGATACCCGCACAAGCAATGAGCAGAGCTCGCTTGGGTCGCGGTCCGGTCTCGAACGTCATTGCTTTCGGGGGCTTTGTCGTCCTCGTCTCATGCGTGAGTGGACAGTCCGACACGAACGCCGCCCAGGGCGGGGGCCCGAACGCTGCGGGCACCTCGTCCCTCAACGCCGGAGCGCCGAGCGGGAGTGGCGGCGCGTTACAGTCCGGGAGCGGGGGAGTAGCGTCCGTCGCGCGCGGTGGCAGCGCGCCGTCCACGGGCGGCGCCGCGAACGGTGGCACCCCTGGCAGCGCTGGGTCGACCCAAGCCGGCGCGACGCAGGGCGGAGTGACGAGCGGCGGTCAGTCTGGAGTGACCACGGGAGGAACGACCAGCAACGGAGGCGCTCCGGGCGCTGGCGGAAGCGTAGCCTGCACCGACACGCCGCCGAACAACGGGGACACCTGCGCGCACGCCGTCGAGTACAAGTGGTGCGGTCTGGATTGGATGGCCGGGGCTTGCGCGCGATCCTGCGGGCTCTGTGGAACGACGGCTGGCAGCGGCGGGGCCACCAGCACTGGCAGCGGGGGCAGGAGCGCGACGACCGGAGGAACCACCGCTAGTGGCGGAGGCAGCTCGGTCGCGGATCCGCCGCGCATCAACGGCGGCACCAGCGGCTGGGCGACTCGCTACTGGGACTGCTGCAAACCAGCGTGTGGTTGGAAGGCGAACGTACCGAGCGGCAGCACGCCCGTGAGCAGCTGCAGCGCGCAGAACGCGAGTCTCGGCACGAACTACGACGCCAAGAACGCCTGCGAAAGCGGCGGATCGGCGTACATGTGCCAGAATTTCGGACCCTGGGCAGTGAGCAACACGCTCGCCTACGGTTTCGCGGCGGTGAGCAAGAGTGACTACTGCGGGCGCTGCTACCAGCTTCAGTTCACCGGTGGGTCGCACAACGCGACCACCGATGCCGGGTCGCAGTCGTTGTCCACGAAGACGCTGATCGTTCAGGCGATCAACAATGGCGGTGTCGGTAGCGACCAGTTCGACATTCTGATTCCGGGCGGTGGGGTCGGCGATTTCGACGCCTGCTCGAGTCAGTGGGGTGTGACGGACCTCGGGGCGCGTTACGGGGGCTTCTTCCTCGCCTGCCAGCAGCAAAACAACTTCGACTACGCGGCTTCGAAGAGCTGCGCCGCTCAGAAGTGTCAGAGCGTCTTTGCGAGCAAGCCCGACCTCTTGGCAGGCTGCATGTGGTTCGTGGATTGGTTTGGTGCGCCCGACAACCCCGCGCTCGTGTACCAAGAAGTCACTTGCCCCGCGGCGATCACCGCAAAGTCCGGTCTGAAGCGCTAACTCGCGGGTGACCCCGGCGAGCCCTGGCGAGAATCGGCTTGTTGGAGGATGTGGTGTGCGTCGGGCACCTACCAATATACTCGCCCTGCCAGGGCGAGAGCGTTTGGCGGGCGCAGGCTCGGGCTGTATAAGAGGATTGTGGCACTCAAGAAAAAGGCGGCTCGCACGCCGCGTCGCGCGTCATCTCGCCAGGCTAAGGGGGCGCATGCAAGCAACCGAACGCGAGCGCCCCGGATGCAGAGCCCCGCGGGGAAGTCCGCACGCCGCGGCAGCAAGCGTGGCGCGAAGGCGCCTAGCAAGGCGCTGCGCGGAAAGGCGAGTACGCGGCCGCCTGCGCTCGAGTCCGGGCTCTCACGCGCCGAGGCGAGGGAGCTCGAGCGGCACGTCGAGGATCTGCACGATCCGACGCGCTTCGTCCTGGTGAGCACGTTCACGAAGGGGATCGTTTTTTACTACAACGTTTCCGAGGATACGTTCGGTTGGAACGATCCGGGACACGCCACGCTCTTCAAACGTCGGCCGGCCGCCGAGGCCGTGCGCACGCTGCTCTCGTCGGAGTTCCGCGTCGTGCCGTGCCGAGTCGATCGGCGCGGCAGAGTGGTGCAGTCCTCCGTGGGCGAATCCCTCAAACAGCGTCGCGCCGCGCAGCTCAGCCGCGCGTCCTGACTTTGCCGAGCGAGCAGGGGCCTTCATGCTCGGCTGGCGGGTATGCCTCGTGTGGGGGCCTCGAATTCGTGACGCATCGGTGTGCGCGCTCCTCTGTTTCGGCTGCGGAGGTAACGCGCAAGGCTCGGTTGCTGCCGGCGCCTCGGATGGCAATG
>JAEUAF010000104.1 GCA_019695485.1 Sorangium sp. | reverse complement strand
CGCTCCGCTGAACTTGACGTTCACGAGCAGGAACGCAGCGCTCGCCGCTGCCAACGTCGCGGCGTAGGGACCGGGCGCCAGTAGCCACCAACTCGCGCCGTAAGCCGTGGCCAGAGCCGCCAGCACGCGGTCGAAGTAGAGTCGTAGGAACGTGTCAGAAAAGCGAGTGTGGGTGGGGATGGGGGCGGCGCGAAGCAGCGCTCGCACGAGGCTTTCGTCGAGTCCGCTCGAGCTGGCCGTGCTCGAAACCAGGCCTTCGCCCTGCGCTCGTTCCTGGCTGATGCCGCGGTCGAGCAGCGTTTCCAGGCAAATCGCGCTGGCCGCTGCGAAGTAGCGTTGCACGAGCAGCGGCGCCCCCACACCGAACACGCGAAACGCGCGGGCCAGTCCTTCGGCGACGGTGGTCTCGTGCGCGTGGGCGAATTGCCACGCCGCGTGGCGCGCCACGAAGCGGCGCGTGAGCGCGATACCGAGCGGCTCGCTCTGCGGCGAACACGGCGCGAGAGGGTGGGCGGGGGCGTTGTCCGGATCCCACAAGTGCCCGTGCTCGAGGTGCACGTTGCCGCGTCGTACGAACCAGCGCACGACGTCGAGTTCCGCGTCTGCGCGGAGTTCGAGCTTCGAGAGCAGCGCGTCTCTTAGGCGCGGGTCGCCGAGCGCCGCGTCGTGATTCCCAGCCATCAGTGTGAGTTTGGCGCCGCCTGCGAGGTGGGCTCGCACAGCGGCCGCGAAGCGCGGATAGCTCGAAAATACGCTCTTTACGGATTCGACGGGATCGCGCGACGGGGGATCGTTCGAGAGGCTGAAGACGTCGCCGGCGAGTACGATCTCCAATCCGGAGTGGGCGCCGATCAGCGTCGCCGCCGCGTTCGCCGTGTCGTCGCTTTGCGTGTGCGAAAGGTGCAAGTCGCTCAACACGACGAGCCGTGTCGGCGCATCCATGGATGCGCGCTTCGAGTCGGCACTGGCTTGGTTTTCGGTCGGCGGGGTCACGGCTTCTACACCCGATTGTGATGCCTTCGGCGCCAGTTCGGGGGCTCTGCTCACAGCAATCGACGCTGAGGCGTTTCGCCCCGCTGAGGCCCGGCCGGCGGGTCAACGCCTGGCGACGCTGTCGATCGCCGCGCTCGCGAATCGTTGGGAGGGAGGACCTTTCCGGTTTCTCGAGTATGCTAGCCGGCCCATGAACGAACCCCTCCGGCACCGCATCGGCGTCGGTGCGGAAAAGGCCCTCAAGAAGGCGGCCGACTGGGTCTGGCCCTGGCTCGATGCTTACGGGCGGCGCTTTCCCGGTCCGCGTGTGACGCCAGATTGGGCACCCGCGCCCCTGCAACGCGCCAAGGAGCGCACCTTTCCGACGCTTGGCTGGCCGCGCGAGACCGATTCGCTCTGCCCAATCTGCGTGCGCGAGGCGCGTGCCGCCGTGCTCACCGGCCATGTCGATCTGCGTGGCTTCATCGACGAACACCCCGGCGAGATTCGAGCGCGCATCGTGGAGCACGACGGCAAAGTCGTGATGCAGAAGACCTGCCCGCGTCATGGCTCGTTCGAGGATGTGATGAGCGTCGACCCGGCTTTTCTCGCCCGCATCGAAGGCTTGTTCCCCGGGCGGGATTTCGAGGCGCCCAAGACCAAGCTGCGCGATCACGGAAGCTCATCGATCAAGTATGGCCGCGGCTCGGTATTGACCGTCGATCTTACCAACCGCTGCAACATGATGTGCGATCCGTGCTTCATGGACGCAAACCAAGTGGGCTATGTTCACGAGCTCGCCTGGGAGGACGTCAAGAAGATTCTCGACGACGCGCTTGGCATCAAGCCGCGCCGCCAGCTCTCCGTGCAGTTCTCCGGGGGTGAGCCGACGCTGAGTCCGTTCTTTCTCGAAGCCGTGCGCTACGCGCGAAAGGTCGGCTACTTTTGCGTGCAGTGCGCCTCGAATGGCATTCGCTTCGCTCAGGAGCCCGACTTCTGTAAAGAGGCCAAGGCGTCCGGACTCAGGCTCTGCTACCTGCAGTTCGACGGCGTCACCAATGAAGCGAACAGCCACCGCAAGGTGGGCAATTTGTTCGACGTGAAGCTGCGCGCCATCGAGAATTTGGCGGCCGCCGGCATCGACGTCGTGCTCGTGGTGACCGTCGTCAACGGCGTGAACGACGACCAAGTCGGCGAAATCGTCAAATTCGCCATCGAAAACGCCGACAAGATCACGGTGGTTTCGTTCCAGCCGGTGAGCTTCACGGGGCGCGACGAAGAGATCTCCGACGTCGAGCGCCACGCCAAGCGTTACACCTTGAGCCACCTCGCGCGCGACCTGCACGATCAGCTCGGCGTGACCGAACCGATGCGCGATTGGTTCCCGCTGAGCGCCATGAACCCGATGAGCGACGTCGTCGATCTCATGCTCGGGCAGAGCGCGGAGTTTGGCGCCTTGAAGTGCGGCTGCCACCCGAATTGCGGAATCGGCACGGTGCTGCTCGTTCACAAGCGCACCAAGCAAATGGTGCCGGTCGCGGAGTTCTTGAATCTCGAACAGATCCTGCGCGACGTGCAAGGCATCGCGGACTCAGGCAAGAGCCGCGCGCAGACCCTGTTTCAGCTCGGTCTTTCGCTGCTCAGAAACTTCAGTCCAGAGAAGGCGCCCAAGGGCTACGGCGTGAGCGAGCTCTTCCGCCAGTTCTTGAGTCAGATCGGCGCGACCGGCGCGGCCGTGGGTGAGAGTGAGGGGGACGCCGACAAATTCGAGTGGCGTTTCCTGTTCGTCGCCGGCATGTGGTTTCAGGACCTGTTCAACTACGACTTCCGTCGCACTGAGATGTGCATCATCCCGTACGGCACCGAGCTCGGCGAGATCTCCTTCTGTGCGTACAACACCGGCGTGGGCTTCCGCCAAATCGTCGAGAAGATGAAGATGACCGCCAGCGTGGCCGACTGGTTTCGCGAGCACGGCCGTCACCCCGTTTACGCCAAGAACCAGCACTTGCCGCTG
>JAEUAF010000085.1 GCA_019695485.1 Sorangium sp. | reverse complement strand
CCCCGGCCGGCGGGGCGCCGCCGCTACTCGAAAACCCCGCATCTTCCGGGCCCGAGTCGCAGCCAAAGGCCAGAACGAGCACGGTCACGAACCAGCATCCAGCGGTCGATGAGTATCGGTCCTTTCGCAAGGCGCCCTGCCTTTCCGTACCTCCGAGTCAGCGTGACCCCGCCTTATGCCCACATCATGGGCACTTCTGCACGCGAGACCAGTAGCCAGCAGAACCGAGCAGGCTCGTCACAGTCGTTGCGCTCTTGCCGAGCGAATCGTTTGAGCCCACAGCGTAGTAGGTTCCTTTCGTGACGGTGGCGCGACCGTTGTCGCTGTGGTGGCGGTTGGTGTCCGTGACGCATGTCGTCGTCACCGTAATATCGAACGGAATCGAATCGCCGAGCGTGCTCACGAAGCCGGAGCTGTCGAAGGCCTGCGCGCGCGCCGCGTACGAACCCGCGGGCAGCCCCGAAACGATGCCGGAGAAAGTCGTCGTTCCGCTAGCCACGGTGGACGCAAACACTGCACCGCCCTTGAGAATCGTGATCTCGACGCGCTGAATGTCGTTGTTGGGATCAGATGCACTACCCGAGACCGTCACTTTGCTGCCGACGACGCTGACTGCCACCGAGTCAATCACCGGCGGCATCGGCGGCAGCACTTCGAAGTAGTACGGACCGCTTGGAGCGCTGGCGAATCCGGCGCGATCGAAGGCCTGGACGGTGACGGCATGGAAACCCACCGGTAAGCCCAGATCGCCGCTCCAGGTGGTCGTGCCAACAGCGTTGAGGGTGACGTCGTAGGCGAAGTTGATCGAGTAGGTGAGCTTGATCGTCGCGATATCGTTGTTGGGGTCCGATGCCGTCCCCGAGACCGTAACCACGCCCCCGACCACCTTCACGTTGACCGAATTCAAGCTCGGCGGCGCGGGGCAGCTCGGAACGTGCTTCCAGAACGCACCGCTACCCTGAAGGGCGGTGACGTCCGTTGCTTTGCCGAGCGCGTCGTTCGAGCCCTGCGCGTAGTAGGCCTTCTTCTTGTTGTAGGCGCGCCCTGCGACCTGGTGGTTCGTGTTCGTGTCGCTGAAGCAGATCGGAATGCACTGGTTGCCCGCCTCGTCGCACTTCTCACCTGGTGAGCAAGCTACACCCGCTGTACGGCAACCGGCGAATGGGTCGCAAAACTCTTGGCCGTCGCAGAACAAGCCATCGTCGCAGTGCCCATCGTTGGGCAGGAACGTACACGAAGCCGAGCCTTCATCGCAGAAGTCATCCGTGCAGGCCACTCCGTCTTGGCACGGAGGGGCACTACTCTGACAACCCAGGTTGGGGTCGCAATAGTCGAAGCCAGTGCAAAATAGCCCGTCGTCGCACACGGAGTCGTCGATGACCTGCACGCAGCTCTTCAGGGGCTCCTGACACTGGCCGACGACGCAGGATACCTTACCGCCGGGACACGCCACGGGACCCGACGCCTGGCAGCCGCTGCTCGCACTACAACGCTCTTGCCCATTGCAGAAGACGCCGTCGTCGCACTTGGCATCGTTCGGCCGCTGCACGCAGCCCTGCGTAGCCTCATCGCACACCGAGTCCGTGCAGGGAACGCCGTCGTCGACCGTACATACGACGGGAACGCCCTTGGCGCAGAAACCCTCGCGACACACCTCGCTCCCCGAGCAGAACAAGCCATCGTCGCAATCGCTATCGCTGACACAGGGCAGCTTCGGCTGCACACCGAGCACGCGCACGTCGTCGACGTAGAAGCCGGCGAAGCCGTTCAAAACCGGGTCGATCGTATTGAAGTGAAACCGAATCTGGATCTGCGCTTGGTCGAGGCCACCGAGCAGCGGCGTGATGTCTTGCGACGCGTGTTGCCAGTTGCCGGTGTTGTCGAGGAGCGCGTAGCGACCCGCCGGGCGCGCATCCTTGCGAGTACGGAAGCTGGGCGGCTCATCAGGGTCGGGCTGAATCAGCTGCGTAAAGTTGCCGGATAGTACTTGGAACGGACCGCCGTTCACGCTCACCTCGACGGATGCTTGGTCGAAAAAGCCGCCGCCTTCGGTGCCGAGGAAGTACTCGAATTCAAGGGTCGCGAAATGCGCGTCGGCTAGAGTGATCACGGGCGAGGTGACGAAGCCCTCGCTCGTAAACCCGTTATCGTACGTGCAGTTCTGATCCTGCCCATAGTAAACGGTGTGCGTCGCGCTGTGGCCAACAAGCACCGACGCGCACGCATCGGAGAGATGCCAGAGCCCGGCAAAGCCGCTACCGCCGCCAGCGACCCCGCCACTACCGCCGCTCGAAGCACCGCCTTCCTCGCCGACGCCCCCGGCGCCCGCTTCGAGCACCGCACTGGCCGCCGCGCCGGCTTTACCGGTCGAACCGGCCGCCATGCTGCCACCCGCGCCGAAAGCACCGCCGCTCGGGAACGCACCACCCAGGGGGAATGCGCCACCGCTCGAAGGGCCGCCACCCACCCCACCGCTGCCGCCACTTCCGCCGTTGTCGACCACGAAGCCGCCCAGCCCGTGCTCGAAGTCTTGTTGAAAGACGACATCGAGCGTCTTGAACGAATAGCAAGCGCCGCCGTTGTCGTCGCGCGCGGCGTTGCCCACCGCGTCCGTCGCTGTGACTGCATAGAAATAGGTGAGCCCTGGGAAAAGCGCTGCCAGCGGGGCAGATGGCGTCCCCGAAATCTTCGAAATTGCCGTTTGCGTCAGCGAGTCGCAGCTGAATCCGTACTGCACGGTGAGCGCCGCCGCCTCCGACGAATCCACCGACACGGTCGCCGTGTTGCCGCTGAGTGCGCTGACTCGAACATTGCTCAATACCGGCGGAGTGCAGTCCACGTGCGCCACGGCGGTGACCACCGCCGGCTTCCCGGTCCCGTCGTCCGCATCATTGTAGGTCGCGGTAATGGTCGCCCCATCCACGACCTCCAGCGCGCCGTCGTTGGCGACCACTGCACCCGACTTCGTCGAAATCGACCCGGAAAAGCTACCGGGCTTGCTCACATCCTCGACGAGTAGCGCTGTTTCCGCATCTCCGGTACTCACGGCGAGGGAGATGGCCTGCGTGCCGGCCGCTGCGAGATCCTGGTCGCTGAGAGCGAAGCTGATGCTACCCGCACAACTCACCGTCGCCTGAGCCGCACGCAAACGCCCCGCATGCGGGTTGACCACGAACTGGTCATAGTAAACGTCGGGGTTCGGACCCGTCACCGTGACTCTACGGTCATCGGACCAAACGATATGGGCGAGGTTACCGCTGACCGCAACTTGGTCGTAGTCGCCGTGATAACACGTCGCCAGCCCATCGAAGTTTGGGTTGGTTTGGGCTACCGCCGAACTGACGTCACTGATTCGCTCGTTCGGGGTCCAAGTGAGGCCGCCGTCCGTCGACACCGTGAGATAGCGGTCGAAGAGCAGATTCGCGGTGGGATCGAGGCGTCGATCGTACCAGCTGGCCGCGAGAATACCGGTCTCTCCGACGCCGATGGCGGGATAAAATTGATCCGTGTTGGTCCCGTCGTCGTTCAACTGAACTTCGGCCGACCAAGTAGAAGCGCCATCCGTCGATCGCCGGTAAAAGACGTTTGATTCGTCGGGTCCGGCGCCATCCGAATCGTACGGATAGACCGCATGGATTACGTAGCCGGCAGCTGCGCCCGAATCAGGCGAGATGACAATTTGCGGCGACGACAGATTGCGCACATCACCATTGAGTGCTTGGCGTCCGCAATCTGCGCTGTTTTCGCTATTCTCTGGCTGCAGCTGATCAGTTCCAATGTCCGCCATCTGCGACCAGCTGTCGCCACCATTCGTGGAACGAAAAATCCATTGGTCCTGATGGCCACCGATCGTGAAGGCGCGATTCACGAGCGCCATGTACACGTCGCCGTTGGGCGCGACAGCAGGGTAGACCCCCTGGCCGCCATTGCCGGAACCCGGGAACGAGAGCGCAGGGGACCAGCTCAGGCCGCCGTCATCAGAGTGAGCAGCAACATTGAGATCTGGAGAGGAGTTGAAAAAGGCGGTCCAACCGACATAGAGCCGCCCATAGAACGGACTCGTCGACGTATTGTCGACAGCCATCAGCTCCTTATCGTCCCCCGGGGAGCTGTGAATGACGCCGACATACTGAAAGCTTTGACAGCTATCGTTCGAGCGCCAGAGAGACAAACCCGCGCCGCTCAATGATGCGAAGTAAAATGCGTTGTCGCGCACGCTATAGGCGAGACTTGGGTCACCAAAGCTCAGATCCCCGCCGGGACCCGCCGGAAAAGCACCCCCGTCCTTGAAGGTTTGGCCGCCGTCGAGAGAGTAACCGAAGCCGGCGAACCCATTGATTCCGAAGCCCTCACCCGCGTCGTTCCATGCGGCGCACACCACGTTTCCGACCGACACCACGGAAGTTTCGCTCTGTGTCGAGCCTCCGACATCGAGACTTGGGTCACTGACCGGAATGTCGCTGCCCCCGACAGCCGCGCCGGCGGCCAGCGCACGGGCGCGCGCTTTGCCGGGGAGCGTGGGAGAAACCGGCGTCATTTGCGGTGAGCGGCTGGCGCGACCGCACTGAACGAGCAACTTCGTTTCCAGCGCGCTGCCGAGTCGCGGCCGCAGCGCTGGGTCGTCCAACAGGGCACAAGTCGAGAGATCGGTGGTTGGAGCAGTGGCGGGCGCGACGGTGAGTGACTGGCTCACCCGCTCGCTCGCTCCGTGACGAGAACCTCCCTCCTCTCTCGAACCGCACGCAACACCAAGTAGACACAAGAACAAACCAACAATCGTTGCTTGTTTCGACATCCCCGGGCTCCTCCCGCTGCGTTGACTTGGCTATCTCTACCATGAAGCGTGCGCAGCTGTCATTGCCATTTTCGAAATGCATTCTCATTCACAATCTGGAGTCCTCTGGCACACAGCACTCGACCCCTGCAGGCTCGGAGCAATTGCGCACTCATAGGGATCGACGCGCGCTTCACCGGACATTCGCGCGCGACTCAATATCCAGCGCAACTCGTCTTGCGCAGTCGCGCAGCCACTCGACTCGTGCCAACTAAGTAGACGCCCGACGCGCAAGGGGGTTGTCCGTCACCCTGGCTCCCGTCGAATGGCTCCCTCTCATTCCGATACGTCATCTGGACAGTGGCGGAACTCGTCGACGGAACAATACCCATTGACGCGCGACACACCGCCCCTGCGCGCTGCTGCGTCCCGCCCGACCGCGTCGTGTGCGCTCGACTATCTCGCACCACTCCACTCCAAGTTGCCCGCGGTTAATGGTCACGGGAACTCGGACCAAACACCTCGACGTTCGCGCCGGAGCCTTCAACGCGTACGAGCGGTATCGCCGGTCGCCTCGAGGAACGCGCGCTCGAGACTCGTTCCGCGACGCACGCCCAAGATCGGCGTTTGGTGCTCGAGCAGCACGCGCAATGCGCTGCCAATCACCTGGGCGACGTCGGCGGTGGTCGGGCACAGGATACGCAACGTGTTCGCGTCGAGCAACGTGACCGCGTCAGCTCCGAACGTCGCCTCGAGCGCCGCAAGCGGTGGGCTCGAGCCGTGGCCAAGCTCGATGCTGATCTCGGTTCCACTCCGCGTAAGCTCCGCGATAGTGCCGAACGCGACACGGCGACCGTGGTCGAGGATCACTCCGTGCGTGCAGATCTCCTGAATCTCGGCGAGATTGTGGCTCGACACGACCACCGTCGCGCGCGGCGCTTGTGCCGCGATCACGTCCTTGATGTGCCGGGCGCTGGCGGGATCGAGGCCGGCGGTAGGTTCGTCCAAGAACATGAGCTCGGGACTGCCGAGCAGCGCCTGGGCCAACGCCACGCGCTTCAACATGCCATGCGACAGCTCGTTGCCACGACGCTTCGCGGCGTCGGCGAGCTCCACCAGCGCGAGCACACGAGTCGCCTCGCGAGCCGCCTCGGCGCGGCTCAGTCCGCCCAGCACGGCGTAGTAGCGCAGCTGGCGCTCTACCGAAACCTGCGGCGGGAACGCCGCGTCTTGTGGCATGGCGCTGACAGCGCCGCGCAAGCGAGCGAGCCGCTCACTCGGCACGCCGAGCACGGTGGCCTGACCGCCGTCGGCGCGCAGGTAACCGCACAGAATCCCAAAGGTGGTGCTCTTGCCCGCGCCGTTCGGGCCCAAGAGACCGAAGACCGCGCCGCGTGGTACGTCCAAATCCAAGCCTGCGACGGCCGTGATGGAGCCAAAGCGCTTCGACAGCCCGCGTGTGCAGATCACCGTCGAGCTCGTTCGATCGGCGCTCATAGGTCCCGCCCGTCGAGCACGCGCCGCGCGAGCATCACGAACACACCGCCGAACGCAAGATAGGCCAGCGAACTCAGCAGCGGCCCGCGCAGCCCTGCCTCCCAAAGACCACTCTGATACTGAGCCGGGCTGAGCCAGCAGAGCGGCCGCAATACGCCGAGCGCGCTCCCCTCTGGAATGTGGGCCAAGAGCCCGATGAAGCGCAAGGCCATCATCACCGCGAACGCCATCAGCAGCGCCAAGGTTGGCTGCTTGAGCACACTGGAGCAAAGAGTCGCCAACCCGAGGTAGCAGAAGCCGTACGGCAGCAACGTCAACCAGACCCGAAACAGGCCAGGCAGCGCGGCGATCACCCGGAAGTCCCCGAGCGACGACTCGGCCACGCCGAGCAACGCGAGCGAGGCAATCACGCTGAGTCCGACGAAGAGCAGCGTCTGCGCCAACAATTTCCCCAGCAAAATGCTGAAGCGCGGCGCGCGCAGCACGCTGTAGCAGAGCGCCCGCGACTGCAAATCACTGGCCACGACATCGAAGCTGGTGAGCACGACCAGGAACGGGAGAAATGCGAGCGAACCCCACAAGAACGCAGGCAACACCAAGGAGTCGGTCAAGCTCGAGGCAACCCCGGCCCCGTCGGTTCCAGCTAGGAACGCGACGAAACGTTCGTAGGCCTCCCGCGCGGCATGGGTCACGGCGGCGGAGACCTGTGCAGGGTCGCCGCCGCGCTCGCTGAGCGCGCGCGTGGCTTGCGCCTGAAGCGCCTGCAAAGACTTCACGTAGGCAACGCCACCCATGAGCGCAGCCACCAAGTACAAGGCCCCAGAAGCCAGGGCTCGCCGCGTGGCGACGGTGATTGACAGCTCGTGACGCGCGATCGTTTCTATCTGTTTGAGCATTTCGTGTTCCAGCGCGACCCGGCCGCCTGCAGGCAGAGCTTTATCGATTCCTGGGAACGGCGCGCGCGCCACGCATAGAGCAGCCCTCCGGTCGCTGCAAGCATCAGTCGCGCCAGTGAGGCGGGTAGGTCTTCTCGAAGTACGGGAGCGCCTCGATGCTGGCCTTCCAGACGCGCGTTTTGGGACCGATCGCCGAACTAAGCGCCAGGCTTCGGCTGCGGAGTTCGAAGCGCGGCAGTAGCGCCAGAAAGGAATACCAGGTGAAATCGGCTGCTCCGAGGCTGCCCTCCAAGAAAGGGCTGTTGAAGCTGTCCTCGAGCCGCGCGAGCTCCTTCTGGAGCGCACCCTCTGCCTTTCGAATCCGGGCTGCGTCGCGGGCGCTCGGATCCGCCGTCGAGAACAGCTCCTCGACCAGCACTTCGAGCGGCTCACCGAAGTAGGCGTCCGCCTCGCGGATGCGTCTACGAGTTCGAGCGCGTGTCCGCAGATCGCCTGAGAAAAGCTGCGGCTCACTCGGAAAGCGCTCGTCGAGATACTCGAGCATCGCGCTCGACTCATAGAGCGTGAAGTCTTCGTCCACCAGTGCAGGCACTCGCTGGCGCGGGTTAATCGCGCTAAACTCGGGCGTTTTGTGCTCCTCCTGAGAGAAGGAGAGCAGCCTGCCCGTGTACGAAATCCGCTTGTGCTCGAGCGCCAGGTGCACGCGCCACGCATAGGGTGAACCCGAACCATAGTAGAAAGTGAGCGCCACGCGCGGACTCTACTACACGGTGCCGACCGGACGCTCGCACATCCTCGCCTGGCGGGGTAGGCTGAGGCGACGAGACACCATGTCGAAGGTCATCAACCTCAACAAGTTTCGCAAACAGAAAGCCAAAGCCGAGCGCGAAAAACAGGCGGAAACCAATCGCCGCCTGCACGGTCGCACGAACGCCGAACGCGCGCGCGACGCACTTTCGAAGCAACAGGCCAAGGCAAAGCTCGATGGCGCGCGTCTCGAGCATGGCGCCGAGCCCCCGGACGAGAGCGAGTAGGCGGGGCGCGAGCTCAGCGCTTCAATTGCATGAGCTGAGTGAGGATGTCGTCAGCCGTGGAGATCACTTTGGAGTCGGCGCTGTAGGCGCGCTGATGCGTGATCATGCCGACGAACTCCTCTGCCAAGTCCACGTTGGAAGTCTCGAGAGCGCCTGCGCTGAGCGCCCCGCGCCCGCCACTGCTCGCCGCACCGAGCGCTGCCTCTCCGCTCTCCCGAGTCGCCGCCCACAAGCCCTGACCGGCGCGCGCCAAGCCGTCCTCGGAGCGAAACTTCGCGATCACGAGCTCGCCGACCGGCAAACGCATGCCATTCGTATACAGCCCCTCGACAGCGCCGTTCGAGGCGATGCTCACGCCGCTGAGCGCTCCCGACGAATGTCCGTTCTGTGTTTCGGCGGAAACGCCGCTCGGCATGCTGAACTGAGTCGTCCCATCGAGGCCCGTTCCGCCTCCCGATAGCGTCGAACCGAAGGCCACCGTCAGCGGTTGTGCGGGCGTCGCGCCGCCGGCGAAGCTCACGTTCACCACCTGGTTTGTCGTCAGGGTATCGAGCGCGCCGTTGCTCGTGAACGAAAGCGAACCGTTGCCGACCTCGACGCCGACGCCGGGCAGCTGAGGGTTTAGCTCGTCGCCGCTGACGAGCGCGTGGTAGTCCCACTGTCCGTCCGAGGTCTTGGCGAAGTAGACGTCGAGCGAGTGAGCGTTGCCCAGCGAGTCAAAGATTTGGATGGATGTTGACGCATTGGCTGTGTTCGCGGGATTGCTAGCGTCAAATGCAAGTGGCGGCGGCGCCGCGGACGCGTCGAGATTCGCCGAAATTTCTACGGCGCTGGTCGCTTGCGCTGCGATCGCGGCGGTGGGGACGGAAAGTGGCGTGGTGGCAGCTGCCAGCGATCCGTCGGGCAGTCGCATGCGACCCGACAGCTTCAACCCCGCAGGATTCACCAGGAAACCCGCGGCATCGAGGCGAAACTGACCGTCGCGCGAGTAGAAGTTCCCCGTCATCCCGTTGACGTTGCCGCTCACCACGAAGAAGCCCTCGCCGGTAATCGCGACGTCGGTCGGCACACCCGTTTGGGCAAGGCCGCCCTGCGTGAATAGCTGCTGCACGCGGTTTTGTTGGACGCCGGCGCCGCCGCCACCCGACCCACCGCTCTTCAACAACACGTCTTCGAAGAGCGATCGCTGACGCTTGAAGCCATTCGTATTGACGTTGGCGACATTGTCTCCAACTACCCCCAAGGCTTCGCCCTCGGCACGCAATCCGGAGACACCGTTTTCCATTGCTCGGAGGGTCACGAAACCCAACTTGAGCAAGAACCGGGCCACTCAGACCATGTTCCGAACCGCGATCCTCGACTACCCTCGGCGACGCCTTGAACGCCTACCAAAAGCTCTCCGCCGAATTCTACGACATCGACAAACCCACGGCCCAACCCGAAGCGCTCGAGTTTTACCTCGACTATGCGCGGCGCAGTGTCGGCCCGATTTTGGAGCCCATGTGCGGCACTGGCCGCTTCCTTTTGCCCATGCTGGCTGCCGGCCTGGACATCGAGGGGGTCGACTTATCCGACGAAATGTTGAGCTTGTGTCGCGCGCGCGGGCGAGCGCTTGGGCTTTCGCCCGTGCTCCATACGCAGAGTTTGACCGCGCTTTCGCTAGCGCGACGCTTCGGCCTCGTCTTCATCCCGTCGAGCTCGTTCTGCTTGTTGACGGACGAGAGCGTCGTCGAGGCGAGCCTCGAGAAGCTGCGAGACGCGATGTTGCCGGGGGCGACGTTCGTGGTCGAAGTCGAACGGCTCGTGCCGCGCCCATCCGAGACGAGCGGCACTTGGGGCGGGCGCTGGGTCGAGCGGCCCGACGGCGCCAAAATCCTGATCAGCTGGCTCCCTCAATACAGCAGCGTCGAGGGGATCGGACGCAGCATTCACCGCTACGAGCTGGTGAAAGACGGTCGGCTGCTCGAATCCGAGTATGAAGAGTTCGCTCTCAAGTTCTACGAACCGGCCGCGTTTCAGGCCTTGCTCGAACGCGCAGGGTTTGCTGATGTTCGAGTATTCAAGCCCTACGAGGCAACTTCACCCGACGACTCGGATGAGGGGCTGATCTTCGAAGCCAGACGGCGCTAACCCAAGTGATTCCTTTCGACTCAACCGCGCGCATCGCCTGCACCGCGCTCGCGCTCGCCGCCTGCGCATCCAAGGGCGACGCTCGGCGTTCAGTAGCCACCTGCCCCGTGGACGCGCCGCCTCCCGCGGCCTTGGTTCGCGACGCGAGTCCGCTCATAGACCCGCTACCAACGCGCTGCCAGCAGTCTTCGAGTAACCAGCTGTCGCTCCCCTGCCTGCCGCGCTGCGCGCTCGCGATCCGTGACGCCTTCTACGCTTGCAACGACACGACCTGCGAAGACGACGTGCTCCAAACCGATACGACTCCAGCAGTGCAAGTGGAGGGCGGCAGCGGTTCGACGCCCCTCGATTGCCGTGCTTGCATGACCAGCGCGCGACTTTTCTGCTTCTCCTTGGCCTGTCAAGTCGAGCTCGCAGCCGAAAACCGCTGTCGGGCGCTCGGCACCACGACGGATTGCAGCCGTGAAGTGAGCGCGGTGAACACGTGCGTGGCGACGCATCCCGCTGCCTACGAAACCTGCCTCTTCCTTGCCGAGGACTCATGCTTCAGCGGACACTGAAGCGTCCCCCGTGGCTGCGCGCGTGCTGGGTCGCCGTTGCGGTCGTCGTTATGGCGACCGCGGCGTCGCCCGCGGCCGCCACCTATTCCATCCTCGCCGCGGACCCGGCGAGCGGTCAGATAGGTGTGGCCGTCGCATCCTGCGTGGGAGCGTTCGACTTGGCGCCGCTGCTACGAGTCGTGAATGGCGTCGGCGGAGTGCAGGCCCAAGCGCGCGCGAGCTACTACGGCCAAAGCAAGCTCGCCGAGCTGCTGGGCCAAGGCGTCTCACCCGCCGAGGCGCTCAGCCTTGTGACCGACCCGAGCTTCGATCCACGCCAGAGTGTGCGCCAATACGCGGTGGTCGACTTCTTCGGTCGCGCGCGCGCCTTCACGGGCAAAAACGACGGACCTTGGGCGGGTGATCGCCAAGGGAATGTGGTCGAGACGTCATACTCTGCGCAGGGCAATCTGCTCACTGGCAGCGCCGTGCTCGAACGACTCGAAGCGGGATTTCGAAGCCCGAACGCCTGCGACCTGGCGGAACGTCTGATGGCGGCACTCGTCGCGGTGGCGGCTGTCAGCGTCGAGGGCGACAGTCGCTGCACGCCGAATGGGCTTACAGCGAATAGCGGCTACCTGCGAGTGGCCGACGCGGACGGGAACACGCTGCTCGAGCTCGACGAACGCGACACCGGAGCCGTCGAACCCGCGACCCTGCTTCGCGCGGGCTTCGACGCTTTCCGCAGCGCCCAGCCGTGTGGCACGCTACCGGTGCGCCGGATCTCGTGCGAGTAGGCGTGCGTGTCGGATGACGCACCACCCGGGCACCGTTGCGTCGCCACGCAAAGCCGGAGAAACTCTGAGGTTCGAAAGGCGGGCGCCGACTTCGTGCGCCCCTGTTGCCGCATGTCAAACCTCGCTCGCACGCTAGGTGCTCTTTGTTCCTTGGCGCTCACAATCGCTTGTTCCGGTGACGGCAAGAGCGCTGCGGGCAGCGCGGGCAACGGCGCTGGCGGCGGCTCCGCGAAGGGCGGTGGCCCCTCGACGGGCGGTGGCCCCGCGAGCGGCGGGGCGTCAGCGAACGGCGGGACTAGCTCAGCGCAGGGTGGACACCTCGCGAGCGCCGGCAGCGCTGGCAATAGTTTGCCGGCACCTGCTTGCGACAAGGCGCCGAACGGCGGCTCCAGCACCGTTGCGACGCCGACACTGATCGCGACGCTGTTCGACCGCTGGCACGAAGCATGGCTCGGGTCACCCGCGGTCGCCGACCTCGACGGTGACGGGCAGAACGAAATCATCGTGCCACGCGACGACGTCTTGCTGATTTGGCACCTCGACGGGAAGCTTTCGCAAAAGCTTCAACTTCCCGGGAGAATTTGGGCATCTCCGGTGGTCGCGGACCTCGCGCCCGAACGACCGGGACTCGAGGTTGCCGTCGCTTCGCGTCAGCAAATTGCGGCCTGGGATGCAGCGGGCAAAGCTCTGCCGGGCTTCCCTGTGACTTTCCGCGACGAGATGCGCTCGCTCGCCGCCGCGGACATCGATGGCGACGGCAAGTTGGAGCTGGTTGCAGTCACGACTGGGGATCTGACCGTGGCTGGCCAGACTGACATCCTGATTGCCGTCCATGGTGATGGCTCCGTCGTCGCAGGGTTCCCCCCCAACACCACGGGCGCGAGCGGCTGCGATGCCGCTTGCTACGTGCACGCTGGCTACGACCAGAATGTTGCCCTCGGCGATGTGGACCACGACGGCATTTCCGACATTCTGGCCCCGCAAGATAACGCTTACGTGAGCTTGCACCGCGGCAGCGGCTTCGCCTTCGACGCCGCCCCGATCTTCCGCGGCAGAAAGAAGTTCCCCGGCGTGCGCTTTCTGCTCGACTACGCGGAAGCGCAACAGGGCTACGCGGACAACGAGGACAGCGCCAACCAGGCACATTTCACGAACACGGCGCCCGCGATCGTGGATGTCGACGGCGACGGCACGAACGAGATCGTAATGTTGTCGTCCGTGCAAAATGCCGCTCAAACCGATCGCGAACGCGGCGTGGCGCTGTGGGTCGTCAGGCACGACGGCACGCGCCCCGACGCTTGGGTCGCGCCGTTTCACGCCGCCGACTTCATCGACGGCCTGTGGGATGCCGGGGACAACATCGTTGCCGCGACCAATCAAGTCACCGTGGTCGATTTGGATCCGAGTCAGGCGGGCTACGAATTCGTCTTCGCCGGTTTCGATGGCAAGATCCACGCGGTGTCGTCGCAAAACCAGGAGCTCTGGCAGTACTCGTTCACCCAAAGTGTGGGCGTGCTGACCGGAGGTCTGGTTGCAGCCGACCTCTCTGGTGACGGCAGACCGGAACTGGTGTTCAACACCTACTCGGTGGCCCCCGGCAAAGGCAGCCTGTTCGTGCTCAGCGCAGACGGCGCGCTCCTCCACCAGCTAGCGTTACCTGATCGCGGCGCGATGCCGGTGCCCAGCATCGCTGATGTCGATGGCGACGGCGCGCTCGAGATTCTCGTCAGTTTGAAAGACGCCGTCGACAAAGCGCGGCAGGTCCTCGTCTACTCCGTCGCTTCGTCGTCCACGAATTGCCTGCCGTGGCCGACTGGGCGCGGGAACCTCGCTCGCACTGGATTCGTCGCCGCCCGCTGACCGAGTCGTCACGGCAGACGCTCCTGTCGGCCCTTGAACTGCGGCGCACATGACGTGGGAGCGAATGCGTCCAGCCATCGCGCCCACGGAGCTCCGCGTCGCGTCTCGCGCACAGAGTGCGCACTTGGCTCCGGACCTGAGGCGTCTCCATCGCGCGAGGCGAGACTGAAGACAGAGTAAGTTTTCATGACTGAGTTCGGGAATGGTCAGGAACTGACGAAGGAGCGGCTCCGAGCAACAGAACCGCGAAAGGCACTTGAAATGAAGCGTCCCGAGCGTCGTCACGCGCCTATCTTCACCTGGTTAACTAGCGCGCTGTTCGGACTGAATGCGCCATTGATGGCCTGCGGCAGTGCAGGCGACCCATTGGGAACGAACGGCAGTGGTGGATTGGTTGGCGGGACGAGCACGGAGACCGGCGGCGCCCGAGCGAACGGCGGAGCGAACCAGAGCGGTGGTCCCGCGAGCGGCGGGGCGAGCACGGCGAGCGGCGGGGCGAGCACGGCGAGCGGTGGCACGAGCGCGGCAGGCGCCCCTTCGGGGCCGGTCAGCCTCTTGCCTTGGAAGGTCGGAAATTCTTGGACTTATCGAGTCACGACCGCGACCAGCGTCGACACCAAAGTGACCACCGTCGAAGCGAGCGAGCCGGTGGGAGGGACTGGACCCAACCAGAACCTGATGGCGTACCGTGTCGTGACTCGCAAGGGCGCGAACAGCGCGGACCAGAGCATTAGTTGGCAAGCTGAGGTAGGTAGCAAGGTAGTGCGCTATCGAGAACAAGCGTACAGCGCGTCAACCGGCCTTCTCACTTTGGACGAACACTGGGTGCCCTACAAACTACACGTCGACTTCTCGGCTCCGCACAGCGTGACCGGCGCAAGCTGGCTCGAAACCTACGACGAAACCAAGCTGCCAGTCGGAGGCCCGGCAACGACCACCACGCAAATGGATGTTTGGAGCGTAGTCGCCGAGAGTGAACTCGTGACCGTACCTGCAGGGCAATTCGCAGCCCTGGTACTCATGAAGGGCGACGCCGCCACGGGCAAGAAATATTGGTATGTGCGGGACGTCGGAAAAGTGAAGGAGACGGGCGCCCAGACCGAGGAACTCGTCTCCTTCTCACTCGTGCCGTGATCGACGCGGCGTTCGCTCACGGCGAGGTCAGCGGCTTCCCAGGTTGAATGAAGTTCTCACCCACGCTGACCCGAGCTTGCGCAGAGCGCTCGATCAGCACGCTACTCAGTCGTTGCGCGTCGGCGAAGGACATAGGACCAATGGCGAGGACGAAGCGGTCCGCGGCCGAGCGTCGCGTCTCGAACAGCTGAGCGTCGCTGCGCGCTGCCCAAAGCGGCTGACTCGCAGTGCGCGCCTCCGGGAGGTTCGAGAAGGCACCCGCTTCGACGTAGTGAGCGTCCTCGAGATAGAGCGTGACGCGAACACCTGCCGCAAGTGCCTTTCCGAGCAAGATAGTGCTGATTCCGCGACATAGGACGCCTGCCGTGACCTCGGTTGGCACCGAAGCCGCGGCGACTGGGACGGCATCACCCGATGTCAGCTCGACGCGAAGGTCCGCGCCCAATTCGGCGCGCGAAACCAGAAATTCGCGCGGCTCGCTGCCTTCGGGAGCAAGAAACAGCATGCCTTGCTCCGCGCTACCGCAGGCGCGTCGCCCCGCACGTCCGACGCTCAGACACACAGACAGCGAGCTCAGCTGACCGTCAGCCGCGGCGGCTCGCGCGGACGCACTGGCTGGAGCCGACGCGAGCTCCCCTACACGAACCCGCCAGCGCTCGAGCGTCGAGCCACTGAGCTCGCAAGCCACGCAGCGGCGCCCAGATACGCAAACGCCACCCCCCTCCACACACGCCGCTCCGAAACAGCAGCGCGGCAGGGCGTCGAGCGCCGAAGAACACGCCGCGCCCTCGAGCGCCGCGACCCTCGGCGTCGTGGCATGCGCCCCAACACTCGGCGACAGCGTGACGAAGAGACTCGCCTCTTCCCGCGCCCGCACCACGAGAACACGCTCATATTTCTCGAACCCGGGCGCCTCCGCGGACAAGCGATGGGTTCCCGTCGCGACTCCGGGAATCACGCACGCCGTGTCGAAGCAGCGCTCGACGCCATCGAGCAGAATCCGGGTCCCGCGGCCCGGAGTCGTTTCGTTGCCAGCGATGTGCACACGAATCGATCCGGTCGGCGCGCGCCAGGTAGCAAAGCAAAGCGCGCCCAAGAGTGTGAGACCAACTAGCGCCGCGATCAGCCAGCGACGACGACGACTCGCTCGCTCATTTGCCATCGCAATCCGTGGATAGACGTCATCAGACGGGGGAAAAGCCTGCGCGGGACGCGGGGCCGCGTCGCTGGGTTCGCGTGGTTCCCGTTCGGTCATGACGTTTGGGATCCGAGAGCCCGCGCGGCGAGCAACGCTTGCACGAGCGGCGCGTCTACCGCGAGACATTGGGCGTAGCCCTCACGAAAACTCGGGTAAGATAGCCTGTAATCTAACAACGTGAGCAGACCCCGTGCGTCGAGTCGACGATCGTACTTCAGCGTCTCGTCCACCAACTGGCCGGAAACACGGGGCGGTATAGGCACAAGGAGCCGCTCGGCAAGCCAGGTCACTACCTCGCTGTGCAGCGCGGGCTCGAGGTCCCCGATCACATACTCTTTTCCCCGAACCCCAAGACTTAGCAGCCGCAGCAAAGTTTCGGCCAAGTCCGCCACGTGGATCCTCGAAATCACGTGATCGTCCGTGCCAGCCAAGGTGAGATCGCCCCGAGCGAGTCGCAGATGCAGTCCGCGACCCGGACCATAGATCGCGGGCGCGCGCACGACACTGGCACCCGCGTCACGCCAGACGCGCTCGGCCTCCAAGCGCGCCACCGCGCGCGGCGTGAGCGGGCGCACGGGCGTGGTTTCGTCGATGCGCCCCGCTTGATCACCGTAGACGGCGCTCGAAGAGATGTAGGCGATAGAAAAAGCCCGCGTCACCCGCGGCGCGACGGCTCGGTCGGTGCTGCCGTCCGGCGGCAACGTGACCAGCACGCGGGTCGAGTCATCGATGAGCTCGCCGATCGCCTCGGGCAGCAGCGCTGGGGCGAGCCAGGAAGTGAAACCGAGTTCGGTGAGCTCCGCGGCTCGGGCGCTACTGCGGGTAGTGGCATGCACTTCCGCGCCGGCTGACCTCGCCAGGCGCCCGGCGGCCATGCCAGTGAACCCACCACCGAGAATCAGAAACCTCATCGCTCCCCATCGTCGCACGATTCCGAGCGAAGTGAGCGGATGCGGAGCGAAGTGAACCGGAGTTCAGGCTTGACGAAGCCGCGACGACTGCTGCATAAACGCGGCGTCGTGAAGAGCCGAGCTGTCCTCGCACTCCGTGCTACCCGCCGCTGGTGGGCTGGCGGTGGTATGGGCGCGCGGCTTCACTGTCTTTGAAGAAGAGGAGCGAGCGGCCCGTTGGGCTGCTCGCCGGGTCGTGGAGAGCGTTCCAACGGGAGCGCGACACACATGACCCAGGATTCTCCCTATACCTTCGGTGATTCAGAGCTCGCCAAGCAGCGACTGCTGGCGCTTTCTCGAGCCTACGAGCCCGCGACACGCGACTTCTTGGCGCGGTTTGCGCCCGCGCGACCACGCCGCGCGCTCGATCTGGGCTGTGGGCCCGGCTATTCGACGCGCCTTCTTCATGCGGCCACGGGCGCGGAAGCGACGCTCGGCCTCGACTTGTCGAGCGCCTACCTCGACGACGCGCGCACAGCGGAAGCTTTGGGGATCTCGTTCGTCGAACACGATTTGCGCAAAGGGCCCCCGCCGCTCGAGCGCTTCGATCTGGTGTTCGAACGCTTCCTACTCACGCATTTGAGCGATCCGGCTGCGCGTCTGCGTGAGTTCGCTAGTTTGCTGCGTCCCGGCGGGCGCTTGCTAGTTCTCGAGACGTCGCGCCTCGAGAGCGCGGAGCCAGCACTGTCGCGCTACTACGAGCTCGTCGGAGCGCTCCAGGCACATTACGGGCAGAGGCTCTATGTTGGTCGAGAGCTCGGCGATCTCGCGCGAACTGCCGATCTTTACATCGCCCACTTCGAGGAGGTCGTGTTCGAGCAGGCCGGGGCGGTCATGGCCGAGCTGCACGCCATGAATCTCAGAACGTGGTCGCGTGATGCCGCTGCTCAGCAGCTGTTCGATGCGGCCGAGCTCGGCGCGCTGGAGCGCGAGCTAACCGCGCTCGCCGAAGGCAGCCGCGCCTGCCCAGCCGTGCGCGTGGGCACCGGGCAGCTCGTGGTTCTTGCGGATTAGCCGCCCCGCGCAGCGGAGCGGCCGACTCCTACGAGCCGAACAGCGGGTCCCCGGGCCTGCGATCGGATCGGCTTAGCGCGGCTTCGCCCGCGTGAAATTGATGCGCGCGCCGTTCGAGCACTCGTTGACGACACTCAACAACGCGGCGACCTCCGAGTTGCAGTTCAGCACCTCAAGCGAGCCGCCCGCAGCGCGCGCGCGGACGTCGATCATGACCAAGATGCCGAGCCCCGCCGAGGTGACTCGGTCGACCTCGAGCAGGTCCAGAGTGAAGCGAACGGCTCTACCTTGGGCGGCTTTCATCAGCGGTAAGACTTCGGCGAGTGTCTTGACGTTGAGCTGCCCCGACAAGCGAAGCTCGCAGTCTTGGCTGTCGCCGCTTTGCACAACGGGCGAGCGCGAGATCACGATGGTGGCCCCGTAAGCGGCCTCCAGCGCGCGCCGGCGGAACTGCCGCTCGTCGGCGGCGAGACTTCGGAAGGGGCTCGAGCGAAATGACATGAGGTTCCTGGTCCGTCACGCCCTTGAACGGCGGCCAGCGCCACCCCCTGAATTTTCGACAGATCTAGCTAGTTCTGACGAGCTACCCGCACGCGGCCAGCTCAAATCGAGCAGTGCTTTTCAGCTCAAAAGCGCGGCGCGCCCTGCATTTGTCAGCGGGCGCCGCGTTCAGGCGTCGGGTGACCGGCCAGCTTACCGAGCAGCTGAACCTGAGACTTCACGCGCAACTTGGCGAACACGCTTTTCAGATGATTGCGAATCGTATAGGGCGACAGCGCCAGCGACTTGGCTACATCCTGCACCGAACAACCCATGGCGACGAGACGTACGACTTCTCGTTCGCGTTGCGACAACTGCGCCAACTCGGCGCTGCGCAGTGAGCCGAGTGGATCCTTCGAGCTCGAAGCGCTGAGCGCTTCCGGCGGGCTGGTCTCGATGCCCGCCAGCGTGATGGCGGTCGTGAGCCCCTCGACCGCGTCGCGGACCGATCCAGCATAGTCGTGCGCCTGTCGAAGGAAGCGCAGCGTGCGTCCGCGCCGAACACCGGCATCGACGCGCTGAAACAAATCCTCGGGGTCGATCGGCTTCGTGATGTAGTCGACCACTCCGTAGCGTACGGCACTCACCGCGCTCTCGAACGACGGGTAGCCAGTAATCAGCATGATCGGCGCGATCGGCTTGCCCTCGTGACGAAGGCGCGCCATCTGGAGCTCTTCGTTGCCCGGCATATTGATGTCCATGATCAACAGATCATAATCCGAGCGCTGTAGGAGCCCGGAGGCCTCGTATGCCGTTGCCGCCGAATCGACCTGAAAGCCGGCCTTGCGGAGCGCAAGCGAGAGCGGGCCGCGAATCGCGTCATCATCGTCGGCAAAGAGAAGGTGTCCTCGGGTGTGAATCGGTGTCATGCGTTACCAAGGGCTCCGAGCGACGCTTGAGCTCGACCTTGGTCGAGACAGTTTCTAATCACGAAAAGGAGCGCGTCGGGTGAAATGGGTTTCTCGATCCAGGTTAGGCGTTCGCGCATCTCGCCGAGAGCCGCCTCAGGTTGCTGAGACTGGTCCGCGATCACGACCAACGACAAGGCCGGCCAGCGAACGGCGAGCGCCGCTGCCAGATCGAGCCCAGCACCGTCCGAGAACACCAAATCGGTGATCAAGAGGTCGACATGCGTAGCCTCGTCCTTCACGCACTCGAGCGCCGCGCGCATCGAGCGCGCGGAGAGCACTCGATAGCCGTGGCCGCGCAACACACTCGAGATCCCGACTAGCACCGCCACATCGTCCTCGACCAGCAGAATGACTTCGTGGCCGCGCGGCGCCACGCGCGAAGTGAGCTTGGGGGATTGGCCCTCCTGCGGCGCCGTCTCGGGTAGGAGCAATGTGAAGGTGCTGCCACCGCCGGGCTCGGCGCGTGCGGTCAGATCCCCGGCATGGCGCCGAGCGATCGAGCGCGAGGTCGATAGGCCAAGGCCCGTTCCTGCGCCAGCCGGCTTCGTCGTGAAGAACGGCTCGAAGATCTTGTCCATGATTGGCGCGGGAATTCCGGTACCGGTATCAGTCAGTGTCACGCTCGCCTAAGCGCCGGCAGGTAGCTCGAGCGCCCCCGCCTCGCTCGCTCCGAGTTCGAGCCGGCCGGTACGCAGCGACAATTGCCCGCCGTGTGGCATGGCATCGCGCGCATTCACGACCAAGTTCATCAACACTTGTTCTATCAAATTGCGATCGGCAAATACCCAGCCCGCGTCGGGGCCGAGCTCCACGCTGAACCTCACCCCCACGCGCAACAAGCGCCGCAGGAGGTTTTCCGTCTGCTTGACGATGTCGTTGACGGCAATGCTGCGTTTCTGCGGCGGATGCGAGCGCGTGAAGCCCATCAATTGCCGCGTCATCGCCGCGCCTCGCTCGACGGAGGCGCTGATTTCGTCGACATAGGCGCCGAGATCTGGGCTGACCTCTTTGCGCAGCAAGTACACGTTGACCTGGACGGCGGTGAGCAGATTGTTGAAATCGTGCACGACGCTCGAAGCCAAGCGCCCCACGGCCTCCATCTTCTGTGAATGAGCGAGTTGGCGTTCGAGCAGGCGTCGATCGCTGATATCGCGGATGCAAAGCGTAGAAATGGTTTGCCCTTCGAGCTCGAGGCTCGAGATGCTCACTTCTGCCGGGAAGCGCTCACCGGAGCTTCGTAGCCCTTCGACCTCGCGAGTGTCCCCGATGCGATGCGAGGCCGCCGCGGGCAACGTCGAGGCTCGCCCGGGGGGACGCGCAAGCAACGGCTCTGGAATGATGAGCTCGATGCGCTGGTCGATTAAAGTCGCGGCTGAATAACCGAAAATGCGCTCCGCGCCCTTATTGAAGACCGCGATTCGGCCCTCCGCATTGACGCTGACCACACCGTCGTGGCTCGTGTCGAGAACCGCTGCGTGAAGCCGCTCAGTGGTCTTTCGTGCGGCGTCTGCCTGAGCGCGCTGTTGGCGGGCCCGGTGACGATCGAGGGCCAAGATGATGGTGACGTGCAGGGAGCGCAAATCGAGAGGCTTGATCAGAAAGGCGTCCGGCTCGATTGGCTTTACCCGTGCCAGCGTGCTGTCGTCCGAGTGGCCCGTTAAGAAGACGAACGGCACCTCGGAATGCTCGCGGATCTTGGCCGCTGCCTGCGGCCCATCCATGCTGCCTTCGAGCAGATTCACATCCATCAGCACTAGGTCCGGTTCCTCCGAAATAGCGAGCGCCACGGCCTGATCACCGGTGCTCGCCGGCCCCGCGACGTCGAAGCCGAGCCGACGAAGCCGTGTCTGTAACGCCTTGCTGAGGACGAGGTCATCGTCAACCACGAGGATCTTGTCGCGGTGGCTCACGCTGGAATCGGCCATAGGTCTCACGGAGTGCCCCGTAGGGCCGGCAGAACTCTTCGGGAGAACGAACAATCCAGAGCCCACACTGCTCGCGCACAACGCCTAGAACGGAGCTAGTACGCTGCGGGGCCTGGCTCTGACGCATCACCCCGAAGGGGAGCGATGCTGCTTCCGTCTTAAGCGTTCTATCCGGAGCGGCCCTCCACTGCAACGGGTAGTCGAATCGGCGTCGCGATCACGCGATCGTAGTTTGCGTGTCGGCTAATCGTTATGGGCTGGTATCGCTGAGCCACCCCGAGCTCGCTATGACGCTTCCATCGCGCCCCTGTACGCTTCCCCGCGAGCGAATGTGCGCCCGCGAAACGCCACGCGCGACACAGCGATGAAATCGGACGCGGCCCACGCTCTGCGACCTCTGCGCGCAACACCCTACAGAGTGGTTGCGCCGCGCCACTCGTGAAATCCGCGTATTCTGGGGAGCGCTCAGGGTTTCGTGATGGGCGCTCGAAAAAGATGAACCGCCTCACGAGTGGCGAAAGGCGCCGCCCTGCCACGGCTGGTGGTCGCGCGCGGGCCCCGACGGCGCGAGCGACCGATGCTGAAAGTCTGAATTGGACTGCTGCTGGCATGGGTAGGGCTACCTAGGGCCGAGCACCGGACTTCGTACGGAGACGCGTCAGGTAGGTACCGCGGTCCGTACAAATCGAGTCTGCAATCTTCGTCGTTGCCCCACGCGCCGCAGCCGCTCGAGGTTCGAAACCCTCAGTTCCGAGGGTTTGAGCCCAACATGCCTGAGTACAACTCGCTCACATCGAGCCGGTGTCGCACGAGGCTCCTGTTACGTTCACTCGAACGCACGGGCTCGAACGGCGCGACGCGCGAGCACGTCTGGCGGACCCGCGCAACGCGCGAACCTTGGCGCATCATGTCGCGCGACGCGCTCGACCATTCACGCCACGCAGATGCGCAGTTGCAATTGCTTGTAATCGCGAGCCTCGACGCTCGCGGGGGTCGGAATTTCGTAGTCATTGTGTTGCACACTGAACGCTGAGCGCGAGTGTCATAACGAACGTCGCTTGACAGCTGGCAGCGCCAGCAGTGAGCATCATTACGGGCCCTCGCTACGCACCTCGCGCACGCCGTGCAGCCTGTCGCCGATGAAACACATGCTACGTCAACGAAACTTCGTGGGCCGCTCGCTGATGTCGAACCTCACCGGGCTGGTTCTGCTGGCGACCAGCCACGCGCGCGCCCAGGCAACCGATCGCGCGCTGGCGGAGGAGCTGTTCCGCGAAGGTCGGGCGCTCATGGATCAGCAACGTGTCGACGAAGCGTGCCCCAAATTCGCCGAGAGTCAGCGCCTCGACCCGAGCACGGGAACGCTGCTGAATTTAGCGACCTGTCACGAGCAGCAGGGCAAATTTGCGAGCGCCTGGAGCGAGTACAGCGAGGTCGCGACAATGGCTCGACGCGACGGCCGCTCGGATCGGATGGAGCACGCCGAAGCACGCCGCGCGGCGCTCGAAGCCAAACTCTCGCGGTTGACGATCGAGCTTGCGCCCGGAAGCGAAGTGTCGGGACTGACCATTCGTCTGGATGGGGCCGAGCTCGGCAGGCCTTCCATAGGAGCGCCGCTGCCGCTCGATCCGGGGCCACATACGCTGTCGGTGACAGCGCCGGACAAGCGCCCCTGGGAGGTCACGGTGCGTATCGGAGGGGTCGCGGACACGCAGCGTCTCGCCGTGCCGGCGCTAGCCGACGCACCCAAACAGGCGGCGCCCTCCGCGGCGCCGAGTACGACCCGCAGCAGCGCGCGCAGCAGCAACGGCACGCAACGCTACGTCGCCTACGCGCTCGGGGGGCTGGGCGTGGTCGGCGTCGGGCTCGGCAGCTTTTTCGGGCTACGGGCGCTGTCCAAGAACTCGGATTCGAATAGCAGCGGCTGCTCGGGGAACCTTTGCAGTGAGAGCGCGGCCAACACACGCCACGACGCCATTCACGCCGGAAACATTTCGAC
>JAEUAF010000934.1 GCA_019695485.1 Sorangium sp. | reverse complement strand
ACGAGCCGCACTACGTGAGCCCTCAGGCGCTCACCGGCGATGGCTCATCTGGCCCGTGGATCGTCGTCGAAGTCAACGGCTACAGCGACGCCGCCATGCTGGGCGCGCCCTCCGACGTGGGCAGCGGCGTGCTCGGCGCCAACCGCCACTACGACTTCGGTCGGCTGACGCTGGCTGCCGCGTACCATCAGAACCCCGACACGTACACTTGGACCTTCCGTACCGGGTACGCCCCGAGTGTCAGCGCATTCAGCAAGCCGGTCTATACCTACGTGGAAGGCGATAAGGTCGCCGTGCAAGTTCAAGGGACTGGCACTTTCCGCCTCTACCGACAGCGCGAACCCACGTACGACCGCGTGCTGCTCGCCGAGTCGAGCGGCAGCGGCTCCGTCACCTTCACGGACTCGATTGGTGCCACGGACGCGTTCGGGAACTCACCCGGTCGGGCACTCTACGAAGTGACTGAGATGACCGGTACCACCGAGTCGCTGCCTTACCCACTCGCGCTGCAGCGGGGCGACAGCATCGCGGGCATCAGCGATCTGGGCGGCGGCAAGCTCCTGGTCGCGAACCACCTGAGCGGGGCCACCTCCTCGTTCCTCTCGTTGTTCCAGGGCCCGGCGCCGAAACGCGAGTATGTCTATAACTTCCGCTGGGGCCATCGCGCCAAAAAGGCCGTCAAATCAGCGCTGGGCGCCGAGCGTTATTACCTCACGCTGGCCGCCGTCGATTACCCCTGGGAGAGCGATCTGGGAGGCGAGCACACCTTCGAGCTCGTCGGACCGGGCCCTTCGCCTTATGAAGCGCGCGGCTTGGTCTCTTACTCGGACCGCGAGTTCTTCTCGGGCACGGCTGATAACGTGACCGCGACGGGGATCACGGCCGCCGGTGTCGACTTTGCGGCACAAGGCGTCAATCTCGGCGACCGCTTGATCGTCAACGAACAAGAAGCCGTGATCACCAGCATGAGCGTCGGCCAATTGGTCGCCGCTGCCGGCGGACTGCCGGCGGGTGCAGGCCAGCACTACGGCGTGCGCATGCACGCTGGCACGCCCGGCACGAACTTGCAGATGCGGCAGCTGCAGAGCAACGCCGGGCTCGATGCGTTGCGCGACGCCACGACCAACGCAGAACACGTCGCCATCGCCGATCCCGTCGCAGGCAGAGTCGTGTTTTGGGACTCGAACACGCGCTACGTGACAAACTACAGCGCGTCCGGCTTCGTGCCCACGGGAGTCGCGCATCATCCGCTCAAGACCGGCGAAGTCTTGGTGCTGAGTCGGCCGAGCGGCGCCAATGCTCGCTTGCTCGATCTCAAGCTTCAAAACGGCGTCGTCAGCTTGGTCAGCAACTTCGACCTCGGGACCCAGGTCGGCCAAGTCGCCCTCGAAACCGGGCTCGCGGCCACCGCTTCGGGCACCGATACACTGGTCGCGATCACGGACGGCACCAACCGTCGTGTGCTCGAGTACAAGCTCACCAGTGCCGGTGCGCTCAGCGCTGTGGGAACGTATACCGCCGCACTCGCGCCGGTGATCAGCACCACCGCGCTCACTGGCCCGGTGGACGTCACCTACTCCACCGTGGGCAGCAACCGGCTGCTCTACGCCTCGGACGGCGCCAATCGGGTCGTCACTCTGGCATCGACGAACGTGGGAACCGGCGGAACCGGCGGAACAGGCGGCGCGGGCTCTGGTGGCGCTAGCTCGGGTGGCACAGGGGCTGGCGGCGCAAGCTCGGGCGGCGCGGGTTCGGGTGGCGCTAGCTCGGGCGGTGCTAGCTCAGGCGGCACGGGGGCTGGCGGCACCAGCGGCAGCGGCGGCGCCTCGGGAACGGGCGGCAGTGGCGGCAGCAGCGGACTCAGCGTGCAATATCGAGCCGGAGACACCAACGCCACCGACAATCAAATCAAACCGTATTTCAACATCGTCAATACCGGAACGACCACGATTCCCTTGAGCGAGCTCAAGGTGCGCTACTGGTACACGAACGAGGGTGGCGTCGCCCAAACCGTGAACTGCGACTACGCCGTGATGAACTGCCTGAACATTACGCGCGCGGTGACGGCCGTGAGCCCGGTGCGCAGCGGCGCTGACACCTACTTCGAGCTCTCGTTCGCGAGCGCAGCCGGTAGCCTCGCCCCGGGCGCACAATCGGGTGAAATTCAAATTCGTGTAAATAAGAACGACTGGACGAACTACAACGAAGCGAACGACTACTCGTTCGACCCAACCAAGACAGCCTACGCGCCGTTCACCAAGGTGACGCTCTATCGTAACGGCCTTCTGATCTGGGGAACCGAGCCCTGAGCTCGCCTCCGCTCTCGAGTGCGCTACCACCACTGCGACTGGCAGTCCCACACGAACCAGCCCGACGACTGCTGATAGTAGCCGGGCTTCATGACGCACATACAATACTTGCCGGCGCCATCGGTGGCCCACGCCCATTGCGTCGTACAGGCTGAGTTGTTGGTCACGGTGGTCGTGGCGCCGGCGGCGTTGCTGCTCGCGAAGTGCGCGGCAATGGCGGTGTCGGCGGGCAGCGCGCACTTCGGGCCGCTGCTCGCGTATTTGCCGGAGACGCAGCTATCCTGCTTGAAGCCGTAGCTACCGGGCGCGCAACCACGGAGGCAGGTCTCGAAGCCCGTCACACACGCCGTCGCGTTGGTGGAGCCGTCCTTGGTGGAGTTCGGGCCGGTGCAGAGCGCGTCGCTCGCAAAGCTGCCGGTCACGCGATCGACGAGCGCGTGACTCTGGCTCGCGGTGTACGTGCAAACACCGCTCGGGCCTTCGCCGGTGCCGTTTGCGCCGGTGGTCGATTCGGTGTCACTGCCGGGACTGTACGTCTTACAGAGGATGGGCGTGCGATAGGCGCAGATGTTAGTGAGCGTGGCCTTGTCGTTGGTGCTGACGCAAACGACCTGGTCGACGCCGATCGCTACCACGTTGCTCACATTGACGGTGCGCTTCGCCGAGCTGCTGCAGCCCTCGCCGCACGAACGATAGAGCTTGCCGGCCGTCTCGATGTAGACGTTGTCGATCGAGACGGTGCTGCCATCGCCGTTGTGCTGAATGGTCTTGTCGCGTGCGCCCTTGAAGCCACTATTCTGGATGGTCGCGGTCTTGCCGGACCCGCCCAGCATCGTAATGGCGTCGTCACAGACGTAAGGAAACCAGACGTTGTCGATGGTGCAGCTGCCCAAACAATGGATGCCGTCGCCGACTTTCTTGCCGAAAACGATGTTCTTCACCGTGCCGCCGTCGGCGACCTCGATGATCGCGTTGGTGCTGCTTTGGTCGCCCGTCGAGCAGTCCTCGAGCGTGCCCTCGTGCAACTTCATGCCACCGTCGTAGACGCCGCTCACCGACTTCGTGCAGCTGATGGTCACGGTGCCGCTCGAGCTCGGCCACGCCGGCAGCTTGCAACTTGCGGAGACGGTCACGGCGGGCGCACCACCACTGCCTGTGGCGCCGCCCGTAGTCGCTGTGCCGCCGCTCGCGCTCGCGCCGCCTGTGGCCGCAGCCCCGCCCGAGGCGCTGGCGCCGCCGCTCGCGGAGGTCATCCCGGCGCCGCTCGCCATTCCACCGCTACTCGCGCCGCCCGCGCCGGTTGCTCCGCCTGACGTGGCCCCGGCGTTGCCCATGGCGCCACCCGTACCGGTCCCGCTGTTCGCGCCGCCGTTCGCGCCGCTCGTGGCGCCGCCGTTCCCAGTGGTACCCGCCCCGTTCGAGGTGCCGCCCAGCGACCCGCTAGAAGTGCCACCCGTGGTGGTCGCTGCAGAGCCGCCTCGACTCATCGCCGCGGCGCCGCCGCCAGCAGCCGCCTTGCCTCCCGCGCTCGCGCTCGGCGCGTCGCTAGTACCGTTGGCGCTACAGCCGACACTGACTAGGACGAGCGCCGACCCGACGCCGTTGAGGAGAGGCAGCCCAGCCCGAAAACTCGAATCGCGATCCCACATCGTGGTTGCTCCGGTATGTGCCTTGGCCAACAGCGGCGCGACTCGGCTCGAGCAGCACCGACGAGCAAGGCAGCTCTTCGTGTCAGTTCATGACACGAACGCGAACGGACGCACCTCATGTGCGCACGCTCGTCCTTCGGAGTAGCGACTTTCAATTGGCACGTCAACTCGCGCGGAGACACGCGCCCCGCGCGCCAAGCTCGGTGGCGCGACTCGTGACTGACGCTCGAGTCGTCCAAAATAAAGAGGGTTACTCTGGCCACAGAACGTTGCTGCCCGCGCGTCGTCTGCCTTGAATATGGACGCTTTCCAAACAATGCAGCAGCGCCGCGCAGCCGCGGATTTTGCCGCGCACTTACGGCGCTTGGCGCCACGCGAGCAAAAGCAAGGCACCTTACTCGGTGAGTGTGAGCCGTAGTGAATGCGCCGCGCGACTTAAGTCCGGAAGACTGCGTCCGCGCGCAGCGTGCACTTCCGTAAGCCAGGGGATTCATATGCTCAACGGCACCCAATCTCGTTTCTTCGCAACCGTCATTCCGTTCTTCGCGTTTGCCTGCAGCGCGGGGGCCGACGGCACAAACCAAACCACGAACGGAACGCCGCACTCCGGCGGAGCCACGGCCCAAGGCGCAGGCGGCAGAACGCCCGCGAGTGGCCAGGGCGGCGCGAACGTCGTCGGCATGGGCGGGACCTCGAACGCAAACGGCGGCACGACGGCAGCGGGCACGACTTCCAGCACCGGCGGCGTCACGAACACGACGACAGGCGGCGCTCCGACTGGCAGCGGCGGCTCGACGACTCCCGCGGGCGGCGTGAGTCAGGGCGGAACCACGACTGCGGGCGGCACTAACCCGGGCGGAGCCACGGCGAGCGGCGGAATGACTGCCGTCGCTGGAACGACGGGCGCAGGCGGCACCGCAAGCAAGGGCGGCGCGACGGGCGCGGGCGGCGCAACCGCCGCAGGTGGCGCGACGGGCAGCGGCGGCGCGACCGCCGCAGGTGGCGCAACCTCCGGGACCAACGAATTTTGGATCTCTCCGACCGGCAACGATAGCAATTCGGGCACCAAAGACTCCCCACTGTTCTCGCTCTGCGACGACACGGGCAAAAAGGGCGCCTGCTACAAAGTGTGTGGCACCTCGGGCACGTGCCTCACCGGCGGCGCCACGATTTGGGTCATGGACGGCACGTACAAGTATGGCGCCGTCACCCAGAAGATTGGCTCGACCAAGCTCGGCACCGCCAGCGGCGTGTTCAACGTCTTCGCCGTGGCGGGCGCCAAACCGGTGTTCGACTTCACTGGCATGCCCGTCAGCTCGGACAGTCGTGGCCTTCAACTCCAGGGCGACTACTGGCACATTCGCGGCATCACCGTCACCAAAGCCGGCGATACGGGCATCTTCGTGATGGGAAACAACAACATCATCGACCAGTGCGTCGTGCACCACAATCAAGACGCTGGGCTCGTGATCGGCGTGAATTCGAGCCGCGCTGGCAGCGGCGTCAACAATCTGATCCTGAACTGCGATTCCTATCAGAATTTCGACTCCGCGACCGATGGTGAGAACGCGGACGGCTTCGGCATGAAGGAAAACGCGGGCACCGGTAATGTGTTCCGCGGTTGTCGCGCCTGGGACAACGGCGACGACGGCTGGGACTTCTACGGTTGGTCGTCACCCATCACGGTCGACAACTGTTGGGCGATCAGCCAAACGTCGACTGTGTACGGCGGGCAGAGCGATGGCAACGGCTTCAAGCTCGGCGGCAACAGCGTGAGCGCCACGCACAAGCTTTCAAACCTGATCTCGGTCGGCAACGGCACACACGGCAGCTCGGGGCGTGGCTTTACCAACAACAGCAACCCGGCGACGCTGACCTGCACCGGGACCTGCGGCTCCTGGAGCAACAAGGCGGCCGACACCGGCGTCGGCGGCATCACGCTCAAGAGCGGGCCGACCGCAGCCAAGATGATCGCAGCGGTGCGCCTGGCAAACGGCGATCTGCCGGACATCAATTCGCTCTAACTCGCTCTAGGTCGGCCCATGGCGTGCCGACAGCGCGGCAGCGCGCGGCACACGCCCGGCCACCCAGACCGGGTTTCGCTCGTCAATCGCTCACCCCCCATTTCGAGGGGATTTCTGGGGTCGAGGGCCGATGAAACCGCGAGTGGCGCTTGTCTTGAATGGGGCGCAAGTGTGGGCGTATCTCGCCGCCCAATTGAGCGCGGCACGTTCCCGCGATTGATTTGGGACCGCCATGCACCAATCATTGAGCCGTCGACAAGCTGTCGATCCTCAGCAAGGGGCACCCATGCGGCTCATCGTGGTTTCGGCTTCGCTCGTTCTTTGGTTGGGCTGCTCAGGCAGCGGTTCCTCGACTGGCAATGCGGGCGGCGCGGGCGGCGTCGGCACTGCGGCCGGAGGCGCCATGGGGCAAGGCGGAAACACGGCCAGCGGCGGGCTCGCGGCGAGCGCAGCCGGTAGCCTCGCACCCGGCGCACAATCGGGCGAAATTCAAATTCGTGTAAATAAGAACGACTGGACGAACTACAACGAAGCGAACGACTACTCGTTCGACCCAACCA
>JAEUAF010000882.1 GCA_019695485.1 Sorangium sp. | reverse complement strand
ACTTAGCCCAAGGCCGCCCACACCGTAGCCTTCCTTGATGTTGCGCCAATACTCTTGGTTTTGGCGATACTGCTCCCAACAGTCGGGCTGGCGTTCGCGGTACGCTTGGTAGGCAGCGTCGACGTCTTCGCGCATCGCCGCGATGAGTGGTGCGGCCCGCCGCGAAACAGCCGCGGGGGAACTGTCACAGCTCCCCCGCTCGAGTCGCGCCTGATTGAGTTTTTCGGCGCTCGGCGAACCGGGCATCGGCGCGATCACCTGGGCGACAGGCACCGCGAACTCGCTGTCCGCAGCGAGAACCGGCGCTATGGCAGCTGCTGCGGAGCCTGAGGTCGGGGGCGACTGGCGCCCGAGCGGAGTCGAGCCCGCGGGCGGGGCGAGCGTACGCGGCTCGGCGCCCAGCGGGGCGCGAGCGGTCACGCAACTCGAAGCAACCAGTGCGCAAATTCCAAACAAGGACCGCTTGGGCCCAGGAACGAATGTCTGCATGTGAGCGCCACGGGAACGCCCCGCAGCAACATGCGCGGGGTGCGACTCCTGAGACGCCACGCCCCGTCGAATGTTCCCGCATCGCCCGCGGGCCGAGCGCGCGCTAGCGGCCCAGCGGCGGGCGCTTCAATTCATTCGCAGGTGATCTCGAGGCTGGCTGGCTGCGCGCTGAGCAGATTTTCGAGCCCCTGTTGCATGGCGGGCCAGCGAAAGTCCTGCGCGCCATCGGCGTTTGCGTATTGCCAAGCCCACGCCCCGTTGTAGCCGGTGTCGTAGAGCCGCGTGAAGAGATCGTCCCTCGCCACACCGTCGGTGTCGACCGCATGAAATTCCCCAATCACGATCGGCTTGTCGAGCTGCCAGTAGTCGGCCGGATGCACGAAAGGTGAGGCTTTGACGCCATTCGACGGGTAGTAGTGCACTTCGTAAAAGTCGAGGGTTCCGTTGGCCTTGTCGCCGGCCATCCGCAGCGCTTCGTCCGAGTAGTAATTTTTGAAGGGCGCGAGCGCACTGCACGCTGGAAAAGACCAGCACCCGTTCGTAAAGCGCGCGCCGGGATCAGCGTCGTGAATCGCTCCGCCGAACCAATTGACCGTGCGCTGCACGTCGGCCATGGAAATCCGCTGCGACACCCAGCCAAATTCGGTGGTCATGCCTTCCGGCTCGTTGAACGCTTCCCAGGCATAGAGCGCCGGGTGTCCTTTGAGAGCCGTGGCGAGCGGGGTCAAGACGTTGTCGACGTAGGCCTGTCGATGCGCATCGTCCGTCATCAGCAGCTTGTTGTTCGCGGTGGGGCCCTGCCTCAACATGTCGAACGACCACAGGCTAATCACCAGCATCACGTGCGAGGCTTGCGCCAGGTCGAGCACGGCGCGCGTATCCTTGATGGTGCGTGTCGTGATGACCCTGGCAAAGCCGTCGGCGTCGTAGCCAGGCGTCACCGTGCCATCCGTGTGAAGCCACCACCGAATCACACGCGCGCCCGACGCACTCGCAGTCGTGAACAGTGTCTTGAAGTCGCACAGCTTGGGCGACGGCACATCCGCCGCGAAGTTCAACCAAGCGACGTTCACGCCGCTTGCAAAGGCTGGAGCGCAACGGAGACCGTCGCTCTCCGCCGCGCCGCCCGCACCGCCCTGCACCGAGCAGGGCGCGACCGTAATCTGGGAAGGAGCACCGCCAGCCGCCTCGCCCGGGCCTGCCTCCCAGCCACCGCACGCACACGCCAAGAACGCACTCACGACAATTTTACGAGCTGACACGAGGGCGCAGTATAGGGGCGCCAAGCCAACGCGCCAGCTCCCCCGCCGGTCGAGCGCCGGTCAAGGGATTCTGTGCAGCGTGATCGGTAGGCTGCACGCGCACTTGGTGCTCGTGAAAGTGCCCGCCAGGGTGGCGTTTCCTACGTCGAGAGCGACGTCCACCCGCTCGCCGGAGAAGGTGTAGAACAGCGTCAGCTTCCCAGCCTGCGCCAGGCCGGCTTGCACGTCGTAGCACTCTTTGCCGTACGCCTCGCAAACCACCCCAGTCACGGTGTCCCCGGCCTGCGAGAGCTCGAGATACTCCACTTCGTCGCCCACGCACTCGGCCGCGGTCCCCACTGCCGCCCCGCACCAGCGCCCACTCACGTTCGAGCTCGACGATTGGGACTCGCCCGAGCAGCCGCTCCCAAGGAGGATCGCCAACCACGTGCCCACGATTGCCCACACCGGTCGCATCCCAGAAAGGTCGCATAATCGGCGACCGCCGTCCACGCCTGAACTACGTCGGCGGCTGTCCGTATCGGTCATTGGCCCCGAACGCAGCCTCAAGGCGGCGGGTGCCACCCGATCAAGCATCAAGCATGGCTACGCCGAGCGATCCCCGCCTTCGCGTCGTAAAGGAAACCTTGGTGGCGGTGTGGACGGCGGACCCCAGCAGCGCCGGCCTGGAGAGGATGGTCCAGCAGTTGACGGAGCTTTACGCACGCAATCCGCGTGGCGTGTATCTCCTCAACGTGATCACGAAGAGCTGCGGAATTCCGACGCCCGACGTTCGGGCCACGATCTTGCGCCAATTCGTCAGCATGCGCGGGAAGCTGCGCGCGGCCGCGATCGTCCTCGAAAAATCTGGCATCGAGGCCGCGTTGTCGCGCGCCGTACTCTCCGGCTTCGTCACGATCACGAAGCGCCCGTTCGAATTCAAAGTCGTCGACAGCGACGTCGACGCCCTGCGCTGGTTGGAAGCGCTGGGCGCAGACGTCACCCCGATGCTCGCGGCAACCGCGCTCGAGCTACGCAAATAGAGCGCCGCCCCCTCACCTGAAGTTCAGGGCGGCGGCCCGCGATGCTTCCCGACTACCCGTGCTCGAGCGCCCACGGCCGCCCTCCACCCGCCCGAAAAGTAGGTGCACGCGGGGCATCGCGGCTCGGCTCTGCGGCGCGCTGCACCAGCGTCGGCTCATGGCGGCTCCTCTCGTTGCGATCGAGCGCTACCCTCGTATGCCTGGAGAGCTGGCTCAGCACCGGCGCGCTCAAAATGCGTGGTGCGAGGCTCGCACAAGTTGGGCACGGCGTGGCTGCTCTCGATTCCTGCATGGGCCGCAGCTGCTCGAAGACCCCATGCTCGCGACACTCGTATTCGTAGGTCGGCATGCGGTCCTCAAGTGACGACGGCGAGGTCGATGCCGCTCGGAACGCTCGGTTTGGGCCCGAACGCGCTCGGGCGCAGATCGAAATTGAAGATCTCGGTCGGAAGCGCCAGGGTCGCGCAAGCGTTCGGAATGTCCACGATCCCACTGATGCGCCCCTCGACCGGCGCAGTCCCGAGAATGGCGTAGGCCTGGGCACCCGTGTACCCAAACTTCTTCATGTATTCGATGGCGTTGAGACACGCCTGCCGATAGGCCACGTGCACGTCGAGGTAGTGCTGTTTTCCTGCCTCATCGACGGAAATTCCTTCGAAGATCAAATACGACGAGTAGCGCGGCTCGAGCGGACTCGGCTTGAAAATCGGGTTCTTGATGCCGTACTTGGCCATCCCCTCTTTGATGATGTTCACGCGAATGTCGAGGTAGCCGGCCATTTCGATCGCCCCGCAGAAGGTGATCTCGCCGTCCCCTTGTGAAAAGTGGATGTCGCCCATCGAGAGGCCGCCGCCTTTGACGTAAACGGGGAAGTACACGCTCGAGCCGCGCGACAGGTTCTTGATGTCACAGTTGCCGCCGTGCTCACGCGGCGGCACGGTGCGCGCGCCTTCGGCGGCTGCGGATTTTGCGGCGTCCGCTTTCATGCGCCCCATGTGCGCGGTGGGCGAGGACGGCAGCGCGCAGAGCGGTGGCACGCGCTCTGGATCCGTATCGAACAGCGCCTTTTCGCGCTTGTTCCAGGTGGCGAGCAGCTCCTTCGAGGGCAGGCAGCCGATCAGACCCGGATGCATGATCCCCGCAAATTCGACGCCAGGGATGTGGCGTGAGTTCGCGTAGATTCCGCTGAAGCCCCAGCACGCTTTGCGCGCATCGGGGTAGTGCTCCGTCAGAAAGCCCCCGCCGTTCTCCTTGGCGAAGATCCCAGTGAAACCCCACTGCGAAGCGGCCAGCACGCCCACGTCCAAGATGTCGACGACCAGTAGATCCCCCGGTTCGGCGCCTTCGACACCGATCGGCCCGCTCAGGTAGTGCACCTTGCTGAGATCGACGATCTTGATGTCAATCGCGTTGTTGTCGTCCTTGATTTGCCCGCCGGTCCAGTCGACGCACTCCACGCGAAACTGGTCGCCTGGCTTGACCCACGACACCATCGGAATATCTGGATGCCAGCGGTTATGCAGTACGTCTTGCTTCTCGGGGGCGGACGCGACGTCGACACTGATCAGCGTATCCATTGCAAGCTTCTCCTGGTTTTGGAACGAATAGGACGCGAAGAACTAAGGCAAAGAGCGAGGACTCAAATCGAGAGCAGTGCGCCGAGCTTGGCCTCGTCCAGCGATTCGCGAGGACTCTCATGAACGAGCGCTCCGCGCGCCATCACCAGCACGCGATCGGCCACGCGCAGCGCAAAGCTCAGCACCTGTTCCGAAACCAGGATGGTGAGCCCCTCTTGGTCCCGGATCTGCTTCAACTGCACCGCCAAGTCTTTGATGATTGATGGCTGAATACCTTCGGTCGGCTCATCCAGTAACAACACGCGCGGCCGGCTCGCCAGCGCGCGCGCGATAGCGAGCTGCTGTTGCTGGCCCCCTGACAGGTTTCCGGCACGCCGTCGACGCATCTCTTTGAGGACTGGAAAGAACCGGTACAGATGCTCGGGCACTCGGCGCTCCTTATCGCCGAGCCCCGTCTTGATGTTCTCCTCCACGCTCAGCGTCGGAAATACCATTCGGCCTTGAGGCACATAGCCCAGGCCATGGCGCACCCGCTCGTGCGGGGGACTCCCGCCGAGCTCGCGCCCTGAAAGGCGAATACTGCCCGCGCGCGCCGGTAAGAGCCCAATCAGCGCCTTCATCAGGCTGGTCTTGCCCATGCCGTTGAGGCCCATCAGCGCGACGATTTCGTTCTGCCTCGCGCTCAGCGACAAACGACCGATGACCTCGCTCTCGCCATAACAGACACGCAACGCTTCAACCGTAAGAAGCTCTTCGTTCATGGCTCCCTCAATGTCCGAGATACACTTCGATCACTTTGGGGTCGGCCTGAATGGCCTCCATGCGCCCCTCCGCCAATACCTTGCCTTGATGCAGCACCGTCACGCGGTGGGCGATCTGCTTCACGAACTCCATATCGTGCTCGATCACGACCACCGCGCGATGCTCACCGAGCTTCACGATCAGCTCTGCGGTCTTTTCACGGTCGCGAACGCTCATCCCGGCCACGGGCTCGTCGAGCAGTAAAAGCTCGGGGTTTTGAATCAACAGCGCGCCGATCTCGAGCCATTGCTTCTGACCATGACTCAGCGTCTCAGCGCGCTCGTTCAGTTGCTCTTTGAGATAGATGAGCGCGGCGACCTCCTCCACCCGCGCCGTCACCTCGGGCGTGCGCCGGAAGCGCCAGGCCGACCACCAGCCCCGGTTGTCGGGGAACGACATCTCCAGGTTTTCGAAGACCGTCAGTGAGTCGTACACGGACGGTGTTTGGAACTTGCGCCCAACTCCAATGCGCACGATTTCGTACTCTCGCTTACCGACGAGCTCCGTGCCATTGAAACTGACGCTGCCTGACGTCGGCGTCGTGCGCCCCGAGATCAGATCGAGCAGCGTGGTCTTCCCGGCGCCGTTCGGGCCGATAATCGCGCGGATCTCGTTCATTCCGACGTACAGGCTCAGGTCATCGACGGCTTTGAACCCGTCGAAGGAAACGCTCAAATTGTCCACTTGCAAGAGGTACGGGTCATGCATCTCGAACTCCTCGCTTGGTCACGCCGGTCCCTCGCCGACGCCGGGTCGACTCGGCGCCGGGCTCGGGCTCGATATGCTGGGCACACTCAGCGTCGCCGCCGTTGCGCGCAGACGGAGCTTGGCGCCCGCCGCCTCGACGCGCTTGCGAAGCCGTGAGAGGTCAACGCCGGCCAGGCCATCTGGAAACACCATCACCACGGCGATGAACAGGCCACCCAGCAAGAATAGCCAGAGCTCCGGAAAGCTCTCCGAGAAATAGGTCTTGCCGAAGTTTACGAGCAAGCTGCCGTACACCGCGCCAAAAAGCGAGATTCTACCGCCGACGGCCGCGGCGATCACCATCTCGATCGAGGGCACGATCCCGACGAAGGACGGCTACATGAAGCCGACCTGCAGCGTGAACATCGCCCCGCCGATCGCCGAAAACACGGCCGCCAGCACGAACACGAACGTCTTCAAGTCCGCCACGTCGTAGCCGGTGAAGAGCACGCGCTCTTCCTTGTCGCGCAGAGCAATCAGAATGCGCCCCAATTTGCTTCGCACAAGTGAAATGCAGAGCGCAATCGAGCCCAAGAGCAACAGCGCGTTCACGTAATAGAGCGTCATCTTCGCGGCGTCGCTGCGAATGTCCCAGCCGTGTAGCGTCTTCAAATCCGTGATGCCGTTGACGCCACCGGTGTAGCCCTGGCGACCGATGATCAAGATCGACAAGATCGCAGCCACCGCCTGCGTAATGATCGCGAAGTAGACGCCGCCCACGCGACGCTTGAACATCGCGAGCCCCAACACCAGCGCCAGCACACCAGGCACGAGCGGAATCGCGACCAGCGTGAAGAGGAAGCTCTTGAACGGCACCCACAGCAAAGGGAGTGCCTTCAGCTGATTCCAGTCCATGAAATCCGGGATCCCGGGGGTCGACTGAATCGAAGTGCTGGCCGGATCCGACGCCTCGAGCTTCAGGAACATCGCCATGCAGTAGCCCCCGAGCCCGAAGAACACGCCCTGCCCAAGGCTCAAGATCCCGCCGTAGCCCCAGCACATGACGAGGCCCAGCGCCACGAAGGCGTAGGTCAGATACTTGCCAACCAGGTTCAGTCGAAATATGTCGAAGCCGAGCGGGAATGCTACGAGCAACAGCAGCGCGAGCACTACGAACGAGAGCAGCTCGCGTCGTTGCCGGCCCGCCGCGCTGGCGTAGCCCGCCAGCTTTTGAACGCGATGCTTCAGAGTCGCCATGGGGTTCGTCATCTCCGCACTTTCAGAGCGAAAAGGCCTTGCGGGCGCACCATCAGAATCAAGATCACGAGCGACAGCGTCAGCACCTTGGCCATCGATCCGGTCATGAAGAATTCCGTGGTGGCCTGGGTTTGCGCGATACCGAAGGCGGACGCGATGGTCCCGATCAGACTCTCGGCGCCCCCGAACACCACGACTAGAAAGGTATCCACGATGTAGAGCGATCCGCTGGTCGGTCCGGTCGAACCGATGGTGGTGAAGGCGGCGCCCGCCACGCCCGCCAGGCCGCAGCCCACCGCAAACGTCAGTTTGTCGACGCGCCCAGTGTTGATCCCGGCCGCGCTCGCCATCAGCCGGTTCTGCATCGTGGCCCGCACACGGACACCGAGCCGTGTGTAGAGCAGGCCAAAGAACACCGCACAGGTCAGCAGCAAGGTGAGCGCCATCACGAACAGACCATTGATCGGGATGTCGATGCTGGGCGTCGGCTTCACGGAACCCATCAGCCAGTTCGGCAACGTCGCGCTGACCTCGCGTGCGCCAAACGCCGAGCGGAAGGCTTGTTGCATGATCAAGCTGAGGCCCCAAGTGGCAAGCAGCGTGTCGAGCGGGCGCCGATACAAGTGGCGCACCAACAGGTGCTCCACGAGTAGGCCGACGCCGCCCGCCAACACGAACGCTACCAAGATCGCGAGCAAGAAATACCAACTCGCCATCCAGGGGAAGAAGCGCTCGCTCGCCTGGGAAAGCAGGTAAGTCGTGTAGGCGCCGATGGTGAGAAACTCACCGTGAGCCATATTGATCACCCCCATTTGGCCGAAGATGATCGCGAGCCCCAAGGCCATCAGCAGGAGCACGCAAAAGGTGCTCAAGCCGTTGAAGGCCTGCATCATCCAGATCGAAAACGAGATGGTCATGGCTTTGCTTCCTACGCTCGGAACCCAGGATGTCAGGCCGCGCTCACTGGTAACCCTTGGGGAACGGATTCGGCTCGATCAACTCGGACTCGTAGACGACCTTGTATTGACCATCGAGCTGAACTTGACCGACGCGGAGCTTGCTCCAAAGGTGGTGATTGGGGTGGATCTTGACGTAGCCTTCGGGCGCCGTCGTAAGCTCGATGCCGGGCGACGCTGCGACCACCTTGTCGACCTCGAAACTCTGCGCCTTTTCTACGCCGGCTTTCCACAGCCAGGGGCCGAGGTAGCCGGCCTGAGTGACGTCTCCGATCACCGACTTGGGGCCGTATTTGTCCTTGAAGGCGGCCACGAACTTCTTGTTGTTGTCGTTGTCGAGGCTCTGGAAGTACTTCATGGCCGCGAAGAAGCCGACCATGTTTTCCCCGCCAATACCGAGCAGCTCGTCTTCGGTGACCGAGATCGTGAGCAGCGTCTGGTTTTCTGCCGTCACACCCGCTGCCTTCAGCTGTTTGTAGAACGACACATTGCTGCCACCCACCACGATGGCGTAGACGGCGTCCGGCTTTTGCGCCTTGATCTTGTTGATCAGCGACCCGAACTGGGTGTGACCGAGCGGGTAGTACTCTTCCCCGACGACCTGACCTTTCAGCACGTTCTCGATGTGCTTCCTGGCAATTTTGTTGGAGGTTCGCGGCCAGATGTAATCTGAGCCGATCAGGAAGAAGGTCTTGGCGTGCTTGGTCTTCTGTAGCCAATCGAGCCCGGCCAGGATCTGCTGAGTGGCTTCTTGGCCGGTGTAGAACACGTTCTTCGACTGCTCGAGGCCTTCATAGAACGTGGGGTAGTAGAGCAGCCCATTTTCCTTCTCGAACACCGGCAACACGGCTTTGCGGGACGCCGACGTCCAGCACCCGAAGACTGACGCCGTGTGGTCTTGGACCAGTAGTTTCTTGGCCTTCTCGGCGAACGTGGGCCAGTCCGAGGCTCCATCCTCTTGGATGATCTTGATCTTGTGGCCGAGCACGCCGCCCCCCTGATTGATCTGATCGATGGCCAAGCGTTCGGCCTGAATCGACCCGGTTTCACTGATTGCCATCGTGCCGGTCGCGCTATGTAGCTGGCCCACGGTGACTTCAGTGTCGGTGATGGCGAGCGCGTGCGCCGCCGCGGGCGCGCTCGCCGCGGCCGCACCAGGTGCCGGCGATGGCGTGCTGCCCTTCGCGTTTTGACATCCAACCGCGACGCAACCCAACAGGATTGCGAGCCATGTGAGAGGGCATCTCGCGCGGGAAGTGAGCGTTTTAGAAATCATCAATTCCTCCTAAATTTCTGCCGCTCCGTACGGACCAGCAGGAGACGGCGCGCTCCTCGGAGCAGAGCTATCTCGTCACCAATCGACAACGTCGTTGGTCCTTTGCGCTTCGCTACGTCTGAGCAGGTCATACGTCGCCACATGTTTCCCATGTGTGTGTAGCCAATGAACGCTAGATAAATCGTTACGCCCGAAGTTCTCTCGAACGTTTCGCAACGACGCTCACGCACTCAACGCGAAACAGCAGAAGAGCAGGCGCAAGACGCCGAACGTCTCAGCGAAGCGCGCAAACGAAAACAGCGCGCGCGCCGCTGCGTACGAGTTAAGCGCAACACACTGGTGCATACTCCGTGCTGTCGAAGCACGACGACAGCGCGCGCGAACCTGAACGGCGCGCAGAACCTCGAGTGCGGCTCAATGCCCAGTCACGCGCACAGAAGAGAAGCCTCGGACGGCAACGGCTCAAAAGCCTCAGGCTCGCGCACGCCTACTGCAGCGAGTCGCCCTACGCGAGCACGCACGCCGTTCGTCCTCGACAACGAGCAGCGCGCCACGCTAGCCGTCGAACTCGCCGATCCCGCCACTCGCGCGGGTCATGCGCGGCGCATCCGCGTCATCCTATTGGCTGCAGAGGGACTCCGCGGCGTCGCCATTGCGGAGCGGCTCGAGCTCTCCGTCGGCCAAGTTTCGCGGATTCGCCGGAGTTTCGAGGATGGCGGCGTGGCGGCTCTGCGCGACAGACCGCACGCGGGACGCCGGGACCACGCCGTGTCGCTCGAAACCGCGGCGCAAATTGCAACGCTCGCCGCGTCTCCGCCGCCGCCGGGTCGGGCACGCTGGTCGACTCGACTGATTGCCGCAGAGGTCGGCCTCACCAGCGCCACCGTGGCCAAGATCCTGCGCCGCACGCGAGCGGCGAGCGCATCGTCGCCGCCCGCGTAGCTGATGAGACCGGAGATCAACCAGGCGCGCTGTCAGAACAGTGTTTACGCACGGCGCAAGCGCGCATCGAGAATGGCTTCGCGCTTGGCGCGAAACGGCTCGAGCTGGGCTCGCGCGCGTTCGACGAGTCGGGCCTCTGCGTTCACGGGTGTCCCGCTGTGGTACGGCGGCTCTGGGTCGTATTCGACCATCAGCTGAATCGAGCGCGAAAGTTCGTCGCCCCCAAGCTCGGCCGCCAAACGCAAGGCAAAGTCGATCCCGGAGGTCACGCCCCCACCGGTCACCCGATTGCGGTCAACGACGACGCGTTCGCGCACCGGCGTGGCGCCGCACTTCGCCAAAAGCTCATGATAGGCCCAGTGCGTGGTGGCGCGATAGCCTTCCAGTAGACCCGCCGCGCCGAGCAACAGCGAGCCCGTGCAGACCGCCGTGACGTAGCGCGCCCGAGCGGCTGTCCTCTGCAGGAACGAAAGCACGGCCTCGTCCTCCATCAACGGGATCTGCCCCGCACCACCGGGAACGAACACGACATCGAGGGGCGGCGCGTTTTCGAGGGTGGCGGTCGGCTGCAAGACGAAGCCCGCATCCGATGCGACGGGCTCGAGCGTCTTCCAGAGCAAGTGGACCTTGGCGTCCGGGATTCGCACGAGAATCTCGAAGGGGCCCGTCAAGTCGAGCTGCGTCAGGTTCGGAAAGGTGAGCATGCCTATGTGTAAAGTCATCGTGAATTCCTGCCTCCTCGCGCAAGGTAGGCCCGAACCGTGTGGCATGTTTGCCAAAGTTAGTTCAATTTGTGCCACATGCGGATCGTCCTCGTTGGCTTTGAACAGGCGCAGGGGCTCGATGTCTTCGGCCCCGCCGAAGTGTTCGCGTACGCCGCGCGCGACGGCGCCAACTACCGCGTCGTGCTGGCGTCCCCGGCGGGCGGGGAAATCAAGGCCACCTCGGGGATCCCGCTCGTCAGCACGGCGCTCGCGTCCATCACACCGCGCCCAAGCGACACGGTGCTGGCCGTAGGCGGCGACGCTCGGGCGGTGCAAAAGGCCACGCAGAACAGACACGTGATCGCGTGGCTAGTGCGCGCGGCAAGTGTGGTGCGCCGCATTGGCTCGGTGTGCTCCGGCGCGTTTTTACTCGCTCGGGCCGGGATTCTGGACGGTCGGCGCGCCGCGACGCACTGGTCCGATTGCCAAGCCCTGAAAGCCCAAAGGCCTCAGGTGGACGTCGATTCGAGCGCCATCTTCGTGAAGGACGGCAACGTGTGGACTTCGGCCGGCGTCACCGCGGGCATCGACCTGGCGCTCGCCCTCGTCGAAGAAGACCACGGACACGATCTGGCAGCGCGAATCGCGGCCCGCCTCGTGGTCTACGCGCGACGCCCGGGCTATCAGTCCCAATTCAGCGAAGCGCTCGTCGCGCAAACGCTCCCGCACAGCACCCTCAGCGAGGCGCTCGACGCGCTCCGCGAACGACCAGGCCGCTTTCCGGATATCGTGAGTCTCGCGCGTAAAGCGGGTCTGTCGCTTCGCACCCTGCATCGACGCTGCCAGCAAGAATTCGATGTCACCCCGGCCAAGCTCGTCGAACGCGTGCGCGCCGAGCACGCGAAGCTGCTGCTAACCACCACCGGCCTCGGCACGAAGACGGTCGCTGCGCGGGCTGGCTTCGACAGCCCGGTGCGCATGGCGCGCGCCTTTCAGCGCACCTTTGGTGTCTCCCCCCGCGAGTTCCGGCGAACCTTCGGCAGCTGATTCGCTGGGAATTCGTCAGGGGCCCCCCGGAGAGGGCCCCCGACCACCACTCCGGATGCGGCCCAGCGCGGGCGCATCCGTCGTTCCGCCAAAATGGACAGGCTCCCTATTTGGTAGCTTGGGCCGCCAACAGCAGGCCAAAAAAGAACGCGGCCGAAGGCGCTCGGTGCCCGATCTCGCCCAAACTGGAAGGGTTTGCCCACTCGCGCGCACACAACGACTCGATCCGTTCAGTCTGATTGAACGACGTCACCGCGGGTGCGCCGAGCGTCGCTGGTCGAGCAAGCTGCGCAGGGTCGCGAGCAGGGCGCCCGAGCTCACCGGCTTTCCTAAGACCAGCGCGGCGCCTTTGGTCAGCGTGCTGCCCCCTGGATCCCCACTCAACAGGATGACCGGGATCGTCACGCCGAGGGCGTTGAGTCGCACGAGCACCTGCTCGCCGCTTAGGCCGGGCATGGCGCGGTCGAGTAGGATCGCGTCCACACCAGGATCGGCCCCCTCGAAGCGTCGAATGGCTTCCATGCCATCGGCGCATTCAAGCACCTCGTAGCCGCCCCGCTTGAGCATCGCGCCGAGCACACGCCGCACGCCCGCCTCGTCGTCCACCACCAAGATCCGCTCCGAGCCGAGCGAGGGAGGCTGCAACGTGGCGTGTTCCGCGACAGCATCCGTCACGACCGGTGCCAGGGGCAGGTCGATCTCGAACAGCGTGCCCACTCCGACTTGAGAAGTGCAGCGAATGCGCCCCCCGTGATCGTTGACGATGGCGTAGGCGCTCGCCAGCCCGAGCCCCGTGCCACGGCCCACGTCTTTGGTCGTGAAGAACGGCTCGAAGATCCGCGCACGCACGGCGTCGTCCATCCCCGTCCCGTTGTCGCGCACGGAGACGCTGACCATGCCGGGCGCCTCTGACCAGACTCGGATAGAGATCCGAGCCTCCGCCCCGGACGCTGGGGTCAGCGCGTCCCTCGCGTTGAGACACACGTTGAGCAAAACCTGCTCGATCTGGCCGGCGTTGCCCAAGGCCTTCGTCACGGGTTCGGCTGCAAATTCGACTTCGATTCGCCGTTCGAACGTGGTTCGACACATATCGGCGATGCGCCGAGCCGTGAGCGCGAGGTCGAATGGAACTTTGGCCACGCCTGCTTGGGGGCGCGCAAACAGCATCAGCTGCCGTACCATTTCAGCGGCTCGGCTCGCCGCGTGCTCGATGTCCGCCAGGCGTTCGTCGAGCGCTCCGGTCGCGAGCTCTCGGCACTCCTCGGCGGTGGGGATGATCACCGTCAAAGCGTTGTTCAGGTTGTGCGCGACGCCCGCCGTGAGCTGCCCCACGGCTTGCATTTTCTGGGCGAGCTGAAGCTGCGATTCGAGCTGCTTCTGAGCGGTCACGTCGAACACGCCCCCGCGTAAGCCGATGGTCTTTCCCTGCTCATCTAGCAGGGCCGTGCCCTTGGCGAGCAGGGCTCTGACGCGCCCGTCGGGCAGCAAGACGCGGTGTTCCAAATCCTCGTAGTTCCCAGTCTCTACGTAGCGGAAGAGCGTGGACCTCACCCGGTCTTGGTCATCGGGGTGCAGCAGCGCGAGGTATTCCTCGAGGTTACGCGGCGCCCGCTCGGGGGTCACTCCGAACAACGCGCACACGACCGGGTCCCACTCGATCTTCTCGCCAGCGAGTTGGTAGGTCCAGGTACCCATGCCGCTCGCGCTGAGGGCGTGGCGCAGACGACTCTCGCTTTCCCTCAACGCTTGCTCGGAGCGCTTGCGGTGAGTGATATCGGTGCTCGTGATGAGCATGAACATCACTTCAGCGCCTTCCTTGACCGGGATCAGGGAGCTTTCCCACCAGTAGTTGCTCAGCGAGCGAACCTCGATGCTCTGTGGTTCGCCGCTTTGCCAAGCCTTCTCGAAGGCCAGCGCATAGCGAGCGCGGTCCTCCTCGGCGACGGCGGCCCGCGCGTCCGTCCCCGTAAAATCGCGCACGTTCTTACCGGGAATCGTGCGATTCAAGTAGACGATGCGCTGCTCGCGATCCAAGACATTCACGACACTGGGCAGGCTCTCGAGCACCAGGCGGTCCCCGAGCAGGAGTTTCAGTCGCGCCTCGGTCGAGCCCGCCTCCGCTACGCCCGTCGCTGCGACTTGGGCGCGGAGCTCGGCGTTCTCCTGCTCCAACTGCAGAATACGTCTTTCGAGGTCACCGCTCATCGAAACCCTCGAGAGGACGCCTGACGCTGGCCCCTGACATGATGGAAAGAACGATGGCCCGAGATACACAGTCGCGGCAAGGGTTTCGTTGCAAGCGGCCTCGGACGCCGCGTTCAGCCGAATCCGAATCCGTTACTATTAGCCGCAATCCGTGCGAAACGGCAGCGCGGGGAGCCCCGCTCCGTTGACGAGATTGACAGCTAGATAGTCGGAAAACGCGTAGCGCACCGCAACTGGCGACGGCACCTCGGGACACTCCACAATCACGCAGTCGCCCTGAACTGCTGCGCTGGCGCCTCGGAACCCCAGGTCTGCCCCGCCGAGCTGGAAGCCGCGCACTGGCGCGCCGTCAGACGAGCGCAGCCCCTCAGCGTGGCTAAACTTGACGCGGCACGTCGAGCCGTGGATCTCGACCGAGAGCAGGGTCGGACCCTCGCACGGCACGGCTTGCCCGTAGCAGCGAGCGAGCGCAAGCGCGGCGAGACGGCGCCCGACTTCGACTTTATTGCGCGGATGGATGTCACCGCGGTCGCCCACGTCGAGACTCACGACCATGCCCGTGTTGGGCTCACTCAAGAGCTCGGCTTGCGCTTCGCGCAAGCGTGGCCAGCTATCGGTGGCCTCGAAGCTTGCCAGTTGCACGAAGTAAAACGGCAACTGTCCCTGCGCGAAGCGCGTGCGAAAGTCGCGGATCAACGCGCGAAAACGCCGCGCGTAGTGGGCGTGCTCCTCGACGTTGCTCTCCCCTTGGTAAAACAGCATCCCAGCTAGCGCGAGTGGCACGAGCGGCGCGACCATTCCGTTGTATAGCGAGCTCGGAGCATTGGCGTGATCCAGCGCGGCTGGGGTCGATGGATAGCGCGCGAACACGCTCGCGGGGACCAGCGCTATCTGCCATTCGAATTTGGCTCGCCACGTACCGGTGAGCGGGAAGCGTCGAGCGGGTGCCGCCGTGCTCTCGGCGAACACGGAGGTCGAGGGCCCGAGCAGTCCGCCCTCGCCAAAGTGATCGAAGACGCGCACGGCAATTAGATTGCGACCGGCCCGGACCAGGCGCCCAGGCACCAGATATCTTCGCTGAATCTGGAATGCGCCCGGCGTGCCCTTGGGGTGCGAACCCACGAGTTCGCCATTGAAATAGCTGTGGTCGAAATCGTCGATCGCGCCGAGTGACAGCGTCAGATCTTTGCCTGCTAGTTCGCTCGGAATCTCGAGCTCGCGCCGATACCAGACGACGCCATTACCCTCGAAGCCCTGCGCCTGAAAAATGCCCGGCACTTCGAGCAGACTCCAGGCCGAGTCGTCGAACTCCGCGCTCGCGTAGCCAAGGCCGACGCCGCGGTTGCCTGGCTCGGCGGGCAGCTCCCGCTCTTCCCACTCGAGCAAGCGCCGGGAGTGTTCGCGCGTCAGCTGCTCGAGCTCCGCCGCCGGGACGTGATAGCGAGAGAGTTCTGCGTCGAGGTCGAGGCACTGCCTGAGCGCCTCTTGACTGGTCCAAGCTTCGATGCGCGTGCCGCCGTACGACGCGTCGATGATACCAACCGGCACGCCAAGCGTGCGCGCGATCTCGCGCGCGAAGTAGTAGCCGACGGCGCTCACACCAGCCACCGTGTTCGGCGTGACTGACTCCCAGGCGAGTTCGGCGCTCGACGCTGGCTCTCGCGCAGGCCGTCGCGGGACGCGCAGGGAACGAATCTGATAGGCGGCAGCCTCGGCGCTGGCCTGATTGGCGCCGTTCGCCTGCCCCACGGGCCACTCCATGTTGGACTGCCCGGAGGCGAGCCAGACCTCGCCCACGAGTACGTCGCGGATCTCGCGCACGCTCGATCCTTCGACGAGCAGAGTGTACGGACCCGGCGCCGTCAACGCCGGCAGCTCGACACGAAAGGCGCCGTCCGCGGCCCCTGCGCGGGTCTCAAAGGCGGCGTCCACCCCCGGGCCCCGAAGCCGTAGTGAGAGGGACTGACCGCAGACATCCCAGCCCCAGATCGGGTTTGGCTTCCCACGTTGCAGGACAAGACCGTCACTGAATGGCGCGGCGAGAACCAGCTCTCTCATGAGGGCCGAGCCTACACCGCAACCTGCCGTGGGCGCTCCCGACGCGCACGACGGAACCCTAAACTCCGGGCCAATCCAACACCGTACGCCGGGCCGCATATCTCACAGCGTCCGTCGCCGCACATGGCGCGCGGTCTGCGGGAAGCCAAACTGATACTTCGGCGTTCTAGCGCCTCGATCCCGCACGCTCCCCCCGATGCATCCCCCCGCACCCAACCTCGACGACGGCGATGTCCCGCCGATGGTCACCTGCAATGTCTGCGGGCGCGTCGACTGTGCCGGCTGCGATGCCCTGCCCGAGTCCAAGCGACTCGCTCCGCCGATCGCGTGGGAAGCGGCCGGGCGCCTGCCGGATCGACTGTGGGTCACGGCGTTGTCGAGTAGCACCGAACCTGCGCGCACCTTTGGAACGCTGCAAGACGGGCGCATCGGGCCCGCGATCGGTTTCGCGCTCCTCGCCGAAACCTTGGCGATAGGCTCGCTGGCAGTGCTGGTGATCTTGGGCGGGCTGTTCGCCGCGCCGCAGCTCTCGTGGAGAGTGTTGAAGAGCCCGCTCGGACTCGCTGGGGTCGCTGGCATCGTCGAGGCGCTCGCGGTGCTGATGGTGGCGCTGCACGCGCTGTGGGGGCTCTGCATCGAGCTCGGAGCGCTCGCGCCGAGCAAAAGTCACCTTCGGCAGGGGCTGCGCTTCGGACTCTACGCTTGCGGCTGGGACCTCATCACCTCGCCAGCTGGCGTGCTGCAGGGGCTCAGTCGGCGGGGCCTAGTTCGTGCCTGGGGTCCGATCGTGGCGGCGGTCCGCGTCCCGCGCCTGGCGCTGCGCGCGTATGTCCAAGATTGCCGACGACTCGAGCCCGCCGAGCAGCGCCGTGGAAATCGCCTGAGCGTCGTGGTGCTGGGCTCGGCGCTCCTGTTGCTGCTCTGCGCATTGCTCGGCATCGGCGTTCACTACGCCGAGTGGCTATTCGCTCAGACGTTCGCCTAATGTGGTGAGTCTGATTGCGCGCGCCCGGCGGCCGGGCTTAAGTGCGCGCGGGTTTTCGAAATATGAAGCGATTCAAGCAGACGCTCTATCTCCAGGTGCTGCTGGCCGTGCTGCTCGGTGTGCTGGTGGGGCACTTCTATCCGAAGTTCGGCGTCGCGCTGAAGCCGCTCGGCGATGGGTTCGTGAAGCTCGTGCGCATGCTGATCGCGCCGATCGTGTTCGCGACCGTCGTCACGGGCATCGCCAAGATGGGCGACCTCAAGCGTGTCGGCCGCGTCGGGCTGAAGGCCGTCGTCTATTTCGAGGTGATGACGACGTTCGCGCTGGTCATCGGCTTGGTCGTGGGTCGATTCGTCGCGCCCGGCGCTGGCATGAACCAAGACGCGGCCACGCTCGATACCCACGCCATCGCCAACTACACCGCGCCGAACGCCCAGCTCACGACCGTCGATTTCATCCTCAACGTGATCCCGAAAGATGTCGCGGACGCCTTCGCGCGCGGCGAGATTCTGCAAGTTCTCTTCTTTTCGATCCTGTTCGGAATCGCCCTGGCCGGCCTCTCGGGGCGCGCCGCTGACTCCGTGCTCTCGTTCATAGACGGGCTGTCGGCGATTCTGTTCGAGATCGTGGGGCTGGTCATGCGTGTCGCTCCGGTAGGCGCTTTCGGGGCGATGGCCTTCACCATCGGCAAGAGCGGGATCCGAACGCTGCTGCCGCTGGCCAAGCTAGTCGGCACGTTTTACCTGACGAGCGCGCTGTTCGTGGTGGTGGTGCTCGGCAGTGTGCTTTTGGTCTCCGGCCTTTCGATCTTCAAGTTCCTACGCTTCATCAAAGACGAGATCTTCCTGGTGCTCGGCACATCATCGTCGGAGTCGGCCCTACCGTTGTTGATGCGAAAACTGGAACGTCTCGGCTGCTCCAAGCCGGTGGTCGGCCTCGTGGTCCCCATGGGGTACTCTTTCAACCTGGATGGGACGTCGATTTACCTGACGCTGGCCACGCTGTTCATCGCCCAAGCCACCAACACCCAGGTCAGCCTCGTGCAAGAGCTTCAAATCCTGGCCATCCTGCTGCTTACCTCGAAGGGCGCTGCGACGGTGACCGGCGGCGGGTTCATCACGCTCGCAGCAACGCTGTCGGTCGTTGGCAACATCCCCGTGGCAGGGCTCACGCTGTTGCTCGGCGTAGATCGTTTCATGTCCGAAGCTCGCGCGATCACGAACTTGATCGGAAACGCCGTGGCGTCGCTGGCGGTCTCGCGCTGGGAGGGCGAGCTCGATCACGACGTCGCACGCCGCATGCTAGACGGGCAGCCGAGCGATCCCCCGATTCCCGCCCGAATCTCGCCCGACGAGGGCTGAGACCGCCGTTTAGCGTACGGCGACCATGAATAGGCGCGGGAACGCGAACAGGCGTTTGCCGGAGGTGCGCGCCGGGTACGCCATATCGATCGCGCGCGCGTAGTCCGCCAAATAGACCTTGCGCTCCGCGTCCGTGAGAGCATCGAAATAGGGTCGCAGCGCGGTGCCTCGCACCCACTCGACGATGGCGTCGGCGTCGTCCATCACGTGCTGATAGGTAGTCTGCCAGACATCGACACTCGTCGCGCACGGACCGAGGACATCGTAGTAAAAGGACGCTTCGCGGACGTTCGCCAAGTCGCGCAAGTGTTCGATGCGGCGCGCCCATGGACCCGGTAACTCACGCATCAAGCGGTGGCTCGGCTCATCGAAATTGTGCGGCATTTGCACCGCGAGCACGCCGCCCGGCTTCACCGACTCGAGCAGCGCTGGCAATAGGCTCAAGTGGTCGGGCAGCCACTGCAGCACGGCGTTCGCGAAGAGTAGATCGAGCGGCTGGGGCGCTCGATACGTTTGCAGATCCGCTTCGACCCACTCGATGTCCGGCAACTCGCGACGCGCGCGTTGCAGCATTACCTGAGAGTTGTCGACACCGGTGATGTGCGCCTCCGGAAAGCGCCCACGCAGCAACGCAGTCGAGTTGCCAGGACCGCAGCCGAGGTCAACGACGCGCTCAGCCGAGCCGAGCATCACGCGTGCGAGCAACTCTCGCGCCGGCCGCGTGCGCTGCTCGCCGAACTTTAGATACTGAGTGTCGTCCCAGATCGCCATGCGGAGCCCTCGCTCCCAAACATGACGCCAAACCCGGCCGACGGCTGCCCTCCCGAC
>JAEUAF010000626.1 GCA_019695485.1 Sorangium sp. | reverse complement strand
AGAGTTTCGCGAGCTTGCGAAAAAGGTGGGGCGCCCCCTGCCAGACGACTTGGCGGTCGAGCTCGAAACCGTCGCCAAACGAGGCATTCATCTGGCCTTCGTCTTCGCGTCCAACGATCCGGGCTTCGAGCTCTTGCGCGCACAAGGACGGCGCAGCGTCGGGCGTTTGCAGCGTGCCGCTCAGTTGAGTCTGGATATCATCGAGGGGCCGGACCACACGTTCACGCCAGTCTGGTCGCACCCAATCTTGACTGAGCGATTGACTCGGCTCGTCGAATCTATTTCCTGAGCGGGGCGCGCGGGGCTGCGCGCGGATCAGCCGCCGGTCTTGCGAGCGATGAAAGCCACGATTTTGCCGATACTGTCCAAGTTCTCCGGCAGCATTTCCTCGTCATTCACCCGGATTCCAAACTGCTCTTCGATGAACGCCACCACCTCGAGCACGCCCGTTGAGTCGATGATTCCGCTGTCCAAGAACGAAACGTCGTCGCCCAGGGAGGTGCCCTCGGCCACATAGAAGTTGGAGGTGATGAAGGTCCGAATTCTGCCGGCAGCATCCATGATGTTTGCAAAGAATTTAAAGGAGCTCCCTCCGGCGTTCAAGGGTAGTCTCGCGAGCATGGACGATTCCGAGCTGGTCCAGCACGCGCTCAATGTCGGTAAGTGCGAGTTCATGGGGCGCGAGTTCTATGTAGAGCGCGGTGTGCTGGTGCCACGCGCCGTGACCGAAGTTCTGCTACGCGCGTGCGCGATCTTGTTCGAGGACTCGGGTTCCGCGTTGACGCTGGTGGACGTCGGCTGCGGAGCCGGCGTGATTGGAATCATGCTCGCTCATGGATTTCCACAGGCGCGCGTTCTTTGCGTGGACATCTCGCCGGATGCAGTCGCGCTCACGCGGCGCAACATCGAGATGCATGGGCTCAGCGCGCGCGTCGAGGTTCGACAAAGTGACATGTTCGCCGCGCTCGCCGAGCTCGGCGGTGAAGTCGACGCAATCGTGAGCTCCCCGCCGTTCATTTCGAGCGAAAAGCTCGCGCAAGGCAGCGCGCATCTGCTCGCGAATGAGCCGCGCGCGGCGTTCGACGCGGGCCCCTACGGGATCGCGCTCCACCAACGCCTGGTAAAGGAAAGCCAAACGCTGCTCCGAGCGGGGCGGGGTTGGCTGGTGCTCGAATTCGGTCAGGGACAAGACCGGCAGGTGCGTCGCCTACTCGAACGCAGCGGTGGCTACGTGGACCTTCACGAATTCCGCGAAGCCAGCGGGTCGTTCGTCGCGTGTTTGGCCGCGCGGCGCGGGGGCGAGTCAGCCGCCTAGGCCGTTCTCGGCGCGCGAGCCGCTCGCCCAGAGCGCTGATTTGGCGCGGACCTCTAGGCGGGGGATCCCTCACGGCACGCTCCTCGGTATATTGCGCCCCATGTCAAATCAGGCCTCTCGGCGCATACCTGGCCTCGACGGTATCCGGGCGCTCGCAATCCTCGGAGTACTCGTGGGGCACGTGCTGCGCGTTCCGGGAGTGCCTGCGATGCCCTGGCTGGCCTGGACAGAGCCTGCGTTTCTCGGCGTGCGCGTGTTTTTCGTGGTGTCCGGGTTTTTGATCACTTCGCTCTTGCTGGCCGAGATCAAGAAGACCGGCACGGTGTCGCTGGGTGCCTTCTACTTTCGACGCACGCTGCGGATCTTTCCGGCGTTCTACTTTTACATTGGTGCAATCTTCGTATGTAGCGTGCTCGGCCTGCTCGTCGTAGAGCCGTACGACTTTCTGAGCGCGCTCACGTACACGGTCAACTACCACCGGCATCGCGGTTGGTTCCTCGGTCACGCTTGGTCGCTCTCGGTCGAAGAGCAGTTTTACCTGCTGTGGCCGTTCACGCTGAAGCGCCTGGGAGTGCAGCGCGGCATGGCCGTGGCCGCGGCGATCATCGTGCTGTCGCCGCTGATCCGCGTCGGGACGTCGGTGCTCTTTCCCGCCGCGCGCCCGGGGATTGACGAGACCTTCGCCACCGTTGCGGACGCCATCGCGGCGGGCTGTTTGTTGGCGGGCTTCCGCGACAGGCTCGAGGGTTTCGCTGCCTACGCAAAGTTCTTGCGCTCGGTCTGGTTCTGGATCGTGCCGCTGCTCGTCTACGCAGCGCACCTGATCCCCTACTCGCTCGTGCAGTGGGGGGCCGGCGAAACCATCATGAATTTGGGGATCGCGGTGTGTATCCACGCGTTCGTAGAATTCCGTGAGGGCTTCGCTGCCAAAGTCCTGAACAGCCGCCCATTGGTGTTCGTGGGCGGCCTTAGCTATTCACTTTATTTGTGGCAGCAGCCGTTTCTTTCGCCGACGCCGCTCGCGCCTTTCCCGTGGAATTTGGGCTTGGCGGCGCTTGCTGCGCTCGGATCGTACTATCTCGTGGAAAAGCCTTTTCTGGCGCTCCGGCAGCGCTTCGAGCGTCGACGCTAGCGCGCCACGTATGAGCCGAGTCCGAGATCTCCGCCGGCGCCGTCGTGTGAGGTTTTTCATGGCGTCGGTCTCGAAGGAGAGGCCCTGCACGTTAAGGCACGCCACGCGCGGGCAGGTGGGCAGATGCGCCGAAGGCACCCCAATGTGTGTCGACGACCGACGACTTATCTGCGGCGCGGTCTCGCCCGTCCAGGGAACGTCGAGCCAGCCGCCGAGCCTGAAGCGGGGCTCCCTAGTTTCAAAAAATTGAGCGTTTGACGATCTATGCGCGGCACGCGCGCTTCGCGACACCCCGGTAAGTGACGCTAGGCACGAGCAAAGCGTGATATAGGGAAGAATCCCGTTTCTTTGGTGGAGAGAACGATGCGAACCAACGTGTTGGAGAGTCCTTCGAATGCCCTCGTCATGGTTGGGCTCTGTATCGCGACCTGGGGGTGTGGGGCCGACTCCAAGAAGTCCGCGCTGACAGAGCCAGGCGGCGGCGCCTCCTCAACCGCGGGGCGCTCGGCCAGCTCAGGCGGGTCCGCCCCCGCCGGCGGCGGGAGCTCGACAGCAGGTAAGAGCAACGCGGGCGGCGTGAGTTCGGGCATGGGCGGCGACACCAGCGCAGGCGCCCCTCCTGCGGGCGGCGGTGCTTCGGCCGCGGGCGGCACCTCGGCGGCCGGCGGTGTCGCAACCACGAGCGGGGGAGCCGCGCCAGGTGGCGGCCAAACCAGCGTGACGCCTCCGCGCTGTGGCGCAATGGGTTGCGGCGTTGGCGCTTGTGACAATCCGACGGCTCCGCCCCAGGTGCCGTTCGGGACGCTCACCGTTCCTACTGGCCATCCGCGCCTCTGGTTCGACGCGGACAGGCTGACGCGGGCGCGCGCTTGGTTCGCTGCGAACTCGTTCAAACCGCGTGACCCCATCGACGGCGCGCCGGAGACCTACCTCGATCTGCCGCTGGCAGCGCTCTTGAGCGGGAATCTCGCGCAGTGTGATTCGCGCATTAGCTGGCTGATGGGGCTGACGCTTGGGACCGACAGCCCGGGTGACGATGCGCGTTGGGTTGGGGAAGTCGCAATCCTGACTTACGACTGGTGCTACGAGCGCCTGAGCGCTGCGCAACGCTCGACGTTCATCACGACATGGAACGGCTTCATCGATGCGTTCAATACGCATTCGTGGGGCGGGCTCACCATGCCGCACAACAACTACTATTGGGGATTTTTGAGGAATACCCTGGAGTTTGGGATCGCGACGATGGGTGACAACCCGCACGCGCAGGCGCTGATCGACCACGCGCTCAACACGCGCTGGCGCGATAGCTTCTTGCCCTGGGCGGAGGGCACCGTGCATCCGAACACCGGCCTCGGTGGCTTGCCCCCAGAGGGCAGCCAATACGGCCGCTACCTGCTCGGCTACGGCGTCGTGCCCCTGACGACGACGACCTTGGACGGTCGGAACGTCTATGACGAGACGGATTTCTTCAAGGGCGCTGTGTACACCACGGTGTACATGACGCCGCCCGCGCAGAGCGCACGCGCCGACGGCGCGCCGTTCTGGGACATGTTCCCGTTCGGCGACGACGAGCGCTGGCTCGTGCAAGACAACAAGGCTTACGACTCCGTCTACTACGGAGACTTCATGCAATCGATGGCCGAGCTCTGGAAGGACCGTCCAGTCGGGCAGATCGCGCGGCGCTGGGTAGAGACCACCAAGCCGACGCTGAGTCGTCACATCGCGGCGGTGCAGTCGACCGTCACGTCTACGGCGTTCGACAACCTACCGCTCGATTATTTCGTGGCCGGCGGCGGCATCCAATTCGTCAAGAACACCTGGGACGCGGGCGGCACCGCCATGATGGCGCAGCTCAGCTATCCGATGGACCCGCCCGAGCACCAGCACTTCGACATCGGCTCGTTCCAGCTGTGGCGCGCCGGACAGTGGCTGACGCGCGAGAGCGTCTCGTACACCGAAATGATCGCGGGCTACAAAGGCGTGGGCATGATCGGCGCCAATCAGGAGCACGGTCACAACGGCATTCTGTTTCACGGAACGGGCGCCGCCGACGGCGTTCGCGAGGGTTACCCGAAGGTGCTCCGGCTCGAGTCTCAAGATGCGTACGCCTACTCGGCGGTCGATCTGCGCCCGGCATACCGCAACACGGATCAGTACGAGCCGCCGGAGCGCGACAATCCGTACGTCGCCTCGCTAGTGCGCGAGTTCTTGTACCTGCGTGGGTTGGATGTAGTTCTAATTTTCGATCGCTTGGGGTCGGGCGCCGATAGCCAAACCAAGAAGGGTTGGGCAGGCGACAAGCTAGCCCCCGAGGCAGTCGAGAAGACCTTCCTGTTGCACGCGACCGCCAAGCCCACGGTGAGCGGCAACGTCGTAACGATCACGGCCGGCAATCAGCAGCTCCTGGCGCATTTCCTGGCCCCTGCGTCGCCCACGATTCGCGTGGTCGACGAGGGGGCGCACCCGGTTGGGCAATTCCGCGTCGAGGCGGACACCAGCGGCACCGCGCTCAGCTATTTCGTGACGGCGCTCGAATTGGGTGCCCAAGGTTCCACGGCAGTCGACGCGAGCGTGGTCGAAGCGACCGACGGCTTCACCGTCACCCTGAAACGCGGCTCGGCGAGCGCGGTAGTGACCCTGGTCAAGGGCGCGACCTCGAGCGGTGGGACGGTGGCGCTGAATGGCGCAGCGGCGACGCCCTTGCGCACGACGGTGCAGCCGATGACAATCACCGATTGCGGCCCAGTCTGGGGTAAGTAGCTCGCGCGCCCTACGCGGTCTTTTCGCGCTGAGCGCGGCTCGCTGAGCGCTCAGCGCGTGGTCCGAGACCCGACGGCCGGGCCGGGGAACCGCGCTGAGCGCTTGGGCGTCGGCCCGGAGGTCGCGATGTGCTACTTGGTTGAATCCCGAAAACCGGGGTCGACAAAGCGAGCCATGAACCTTCGATTCTGTCAGCGTGCCGTTTGCAGCGTCGTGCTGCTCGGCGCGTGCGTTCCGACAACCACCGCTTGCCGTCGGTCCAAGGACGCTCCAGCGCCTACCGCCAACGCCGCGCAAGGGGTGGAATCTCCCGCGGGCGGTCCCGTGCAAGCCAAGGCACCCGCGCGTTCGGCGTGGCAGGCAACCGCTTGCTCCCCAGGCAGCGCAAAGACCTTCGAGGTTGGGCCGGATCAGGCGAACAAGACGCTGGCGAGCGTGCCCTGGGGCGATCTGCAGCCAGGCGACACCGTGCGTATTCACTCGGCGCCCGAGCCTTATCGCGAGAAGGTGCTGTTCTCTGCTTCGGGCACGGCAGCGGCCCCGATTCGCGTGTGTGGCGTGCCGGACGCGAACGGCAACCTACCCGTGATCGAGGGCAGCGGCGCGGTCACGAAACCCGGACTCGCGTTTCCGTCCACGTACACCGAGCCGCGCGGCGTGTTCGTGATCACGGAGACCCATGATCAGCGGTGGGGCTACAAGCCGTCGTACATCGTGATCGAGGGGCTCGAAGTGCGGAACGGGTTTGCCACCGAGAAGTTTACCGACGCCAGCGGCAAGCAGCTGCCCTACTTGGAGAATGCGGCCGCCATCTTCGTGGAGCGCGGCGAGCACATCACCGTACGCGGCAACGTGATGCACGGCTGCGGCAATGGCTTCTTCGTCGCCTCGAGTGGCGATGAGGCCACCCAGTCGCGCGATATTTTGGTCGAGGGAAACTACATCTACGGCAACGGTTCGACGGGCAACAACAAGGACCGCCATCACAACATCTACACGGAAGCGATCGGCATCACGTTCCAGTACAATCGACTGGGCCCCCTGCGCGAGGGCTCCGGCGGCAGCGCGCTCAAGGATCGCTCGGCGAACACCATCATTCGCTATAACTGGATCGAGGGCGGATCGCGCTCGCTCGATTTGGTCGAGCCAGAGGACAGCTTTCCGCAGGCCGGCAAGGTCCCGAATTTCGGCGACGCTTACGTATACGGCAACGTCTTCGTGGCCACGAAGGTTTCGGCTTCGCGGGTCTTCCACTACGGCGGCGACACTGGTGAGTTCCCGAAGTATCGCCGCGGTACGCTGTTCTTTTACAACAACACGGTGGTCAGCTTTGCCAGCGAGGCAGACCACTATTTCACGAATTTGTTTCAGCTCGACACCGACGAGCAGACCGCCGACGTGCGCAACAACCTCATTCAGCGCGTCGGCGATTCGCATCTCACCTGGAGCTTCGAAAAAGGCGTGGTGCGCTTGGGCACGAATTGGGTGACGAGTCCGATCTCCTCCGGGCGCAAGGAATTCACCGGCAAGATCCTGCCTCTCTCGGGGAAGGATCAGACGTTGCTCGGTGATGACCCCAAGTTTCGCTCGTTTCCAGCGCAGGATTATTGTCTGGCCGAGGGCTCTCCGGCGCGCGGGGTGGGCGGCGCGCTGCCCGACAATCTACCCGCCGAGCTCCGACCGACGCTTCAGTACAAACCCCATCAAAGTTCGATTCCGCGCCCGCGCATGGGTGTGGGCGACGACCTGGGCGCGCTGTCTTGTCCGTGATGTGCTCGGGGGCGTGAACACGTGACTGGCAAAGGCTCTTCTGGGATTGGTGCGCGCACGGTCGCGGGCGTAGCCTGGTCGCTGTCGACCAGCGTCGGCGTTCGCGTGCTGCAGGTCGTGGGCACCCTGATGCTCACGCATTTTCTGAACCCGGACGACATCGGTGAAGTGAACAACGCGGCCATCGTGCTGATCAGCGCGATGCGCTTCTCCCAGATCGGCATCCCGCAGTACCTCGTGACGCGCACCGAGCATCGTCGCGAAGTCGCCTGGCACGCATCGATCGTGATCATCGGCGTGACGGCGTTGGTGGTGTCTTTCGCGGTGCTGCTCGGCGGACCGCTCAGCGTCGCACTGAAGGCGCCCCACATGCAGCGCTACCTGCCGGGGCTCGCTGTCGCCGTGTTCTTCATGGGGGTCGGCGTGGTGCCTGAGCGCTTGTTGAAGCGAGATCTGCGCTTCAAAGAGGCCACTCTGGTGCGCACCGGCAGCGAGCTCTCGTTTACGCTCGGCTCCGTGGGCGGCGCGGCCTTTGGTCTTGGACCGATGTCGATCGTGCTCGGCAACATTCTGCGCGGCTTGTTGTCGATGCTCGGCATGGCGCGGGCGATGCGCCCCCGGGAATGGTTGACCCCCTATGCGTTCGACCGCCGCATCATCCGTGAGATGATGGCGTTCGGCATTCCGTTCATGATCGCCGTGGTCATGACCGTGGTGTCGCAGACGTGGGATAACTTGGCGATGTCGGCGCTGTACGGCCCGGCCTGGGCGGGCGCTTACGGGCTGGCCTACAATCTGGCCGACATTCCGGCGACCCAGGTTGGCGAACAGGTCGGCGACGTGCTCACGCCTTCGTTCGTGCACCTCGATGAGGAGCAGCGAAAGTCGGCGCTGGTGCGCTCGACGAGCCTGCTCTCGTTGGTTGTGTTCCCTCTGGCGATTGGGCTCGGAGCGGTGGCAGAGACGCTAGTGTCCACGGTGTTGACGCACGCTTGGGCGCAGGTGGCGCCGATGCTCACCATCCTGTCGGTGTTGTCGGTGCTGCGCCCAATCGGTTGGACCATCGGCAGCTATCTGTCTGCGCAGGGGCGCACGCGCGTCATGATGTGGATTGGCATGCTCAAGGTGCTGGTGTTGTTTTCGGCCATGTTCGCGCTCGGCAAAGCCTTCGGACCGCTCTGGGCCTGCGCTGGGGTCGGCGTTGGCTTCGCCACCGAAGCCGCGGCCAGCATTTGGGTGGTGCGTCGCTTGGATCGCATTCCCGCCCTGGCCTTCGTGCGCGGCATGTTGCCGGCGGTTGGGGGTGGTCTTGCGCTCACCGCCGCGGTGGTCGGCGCTCGTTTCTACGTGACGCCACACGTGCCCGACATCCGCGGGCTAAAGCTCGGGGTGGAGGTCTTGGCGGGCGGGGTCGCTTACCTCGCCGCGCTGCTCGTAGTCGCCCCGAAGACGGTGGCCGAAGTGCTGCGTCTCGCCAAGCGCGCGCGGCGTCGCTGAGGCGACGCCTTCGGCTTGCGTCTACGGGCGGACTCTGGAACGCTTCGCCCTGACTTCATGAGCCAGACGCTTCGACTGATTCAAAGCGACATTACAGCCAAAGCTCGCTGGTGTTACGACGACGCCGGACTGAAGAGTCAGCTGCGCGCCCTGACCTCGGACGGCACGGCGTCCATGCTCGTCTACCGTGCCATGCAGAGCGCGCGGCGCCATCACTTGGGCGTGCTCGAGATGGCCTTCAACAAGATAAACTCGGCGCTGCTCGGCTGCGTGATCGGGCGCGGCGCCGAGTTCGGCCCCGGCTTCGTCTTGATTCACTCCGACGGCGTCGTCATCAATGGATCGGTGCGCGGTGGAAGCGGCGTGCACATCGAGCACCAAGTCACGATCGGCGCCGAGAAGCGCGCTTCGCCCGTGCTTGGTGATGGCGTGTTCATCGGGGCTGGTGCGAAGGTCATCGGTCCAGTCAGCATCGGGGCAGAGGCGCGCGTTGGCGCCAACGCCGTCGTGGTTCACGACGTCCCGCCGGGCTCGACCGTCGTCGGCGTGCCCGCCCGCGAAGTCGGCCAACGTCGCCCTGTCGGCGGCTGAGCTCGCCCCCGATGAGCTCGCGGCGCCGGACGGCGACTCAGGGCGACGGCGTGGTGGCGGGAAGCATCGTGCGCGTGGAGCGCCGGGCGGCGACCAGGAATGTTCGATCGTCGGCGGCCGTACGCGCGCCACGGTAGGTGTTCAAGGCGTCAGTCAGCCGGCGTCGCATCGATTCGACGGAAGCGGTCGGGTTGAGCGACACCAGGCGGCAGAATTCCGCCGCCAGACGCTCGCTACCGAACGGCTCGCCTTGGCTGTTCACCATCTCCGTCAGGCCGTCGGTGTACATCAGCAAGACGTCGCCGACGTCGAGCCGGCTTTGGAACGAAACGAAGCCAGTTTGGATCATCCCGAGGCCAACGTTCTCGGACTCTTGCAACACCTCGAGCTCGCGGGCGCCTCGAATCACGATCGCTCCAGGATGGCCGGCGCTCACGACCTCCAAGTCACCCGTCTCGCAATCGACGGCGATGCACATCATCGTGACGAACGAGTGCTCGGGCAGGTAGCCGAGCAAGTAGTCGTTGATGCGCAGCATCAGCCCCGGCAAGTCCTTGGCGAGCTCACACGAGGCGCGTACCAACGTGTGGATGCTCGACGCCACCAGCGCGGCCTGCAGACCCTTGCCGCACACGTCGGCGATCCCCAAAAGCACGCGGCCGTCGGGTAGGGACATCGCGTCCGCGTAGTCGCCACCGACCCAGCGGCAGGGTTCGAAGCCGATGCCAAGCTCGAGCGCGGAGATCGAGAACGAGCGGGGCACCAGCCGTTCCTGGATCTGACAGGCCATCTCGAGCTCGCCCTCGACGAGCGCGCTCTGACGAACTTGCTGTCGCATCTGCCACACGAGCTCGGCCTGCTGGTAAGCCTCGGCGGCGAGCGTCAGCAGGGTCATCCACTCGGCAGTGCTGCTGCGCTTCGGAAACTCGACGTAGAGCGCGTCGACCGTGCTCGCGAACGAGGCGAGCGGCACCAAAATCACGGTAACGTCCGGAGGCGTGAAGCTCTCCGGGTTGAGGTCGCGGGCCTCGCTCGGGCCAACCAACACTGATTGCCGACGCTGCCAGAGCTGGCGAATGATCGTGGGCTCGATGCGCATGCCGATCTCGCGCGTCGTGCGATTGAAGGGGCCGCACAACGCCGTCGATTCGTACTCGCCGCTCACGCGGGCGACGGCCGCACCAATCGCCGGCGACACTTCGCTCACGGCGAACTCGCAGAGCGCGATGAGTCGGCTTTCGGGCTGTTCGAGCCGCATCAAACTGCGCCCCAACGCCATCACCGACGCCAAGTGCTCCGCGCTGACGAACTGCCCGATGTGGGTCATCGGCATCGAGTCGATCGTGCGCGTGCGCTCCGAACGAGGCGCTGCCGGAGGCAGCCCGTACGTATTGGCGAGCGGACTTGGAAAGTCCGGCATGCTGGCCAGGCGCAGCACGAGCGTGCAGTCGCCGATGCGCAGGACGTCCCCCGGGTTCAACAAACGTTCGGTGACCCGCGCGCCATTGACGAACGTCCCGTTGGTGCTCTCGAGGTCGAGCAGCCACCAGCGGCCAGACGGACCGAGCTCGAGCGCAGCATGGGAGCGCGACACCGACGAATGATCGACGACGATCTCGGCGTCCGGTCGGCGGCCGATCACGTGCCGCTGGGCCGTCAATGGATACATCGAAGGCGCGGTGTCGGTCCGACTGACGACCAGGAACGCGGGCGTGGGCTGCGGCATGTCCGTTCTTCCTGGCGTGGCCTGTCCCTGCTGGGCTCCAGGGTACATCCGCCGATAGTGCCACAGGATCCAGTCGGCGGGCTTTCTCTCGTTAAGCCCCGCGGATGGCGCCGATTTGCTGCCCGTCGAATCCCATTTGGGGACGCACGTGCTTCGGTCGGCCGACTGAGGCGTGTGCAAATTTACTCCCAGTGCCGTGGTCACGACGCGCTCGGTCCGCCCGCTCTGGAACGATGCCTACACGAGCGTCTGCCGAGCCCCGTGTCATCGGTGTAACGCCCCCGCAAAGCTGC
>JAEUAF010000903.1 GCA_019695485.1 Sorangium sp. | reverse complement strand
TTTTTGGGTTCGGAACGAACCCCGCGTCAGAAATAGTGGGGCCTCAGTCGTCAGCCGGTCGAGCTCCGGGCACTTAGGGGTGAGATGGGACGTTGCGCTGTACTGGCCCTGAGCGGGCTCGCGTTGGTGTTCGGCGCGGCAGCGGCGCAAGCCGCGGAGGCCGATACGGCGTCGAGCCCCGCGGCGGCACCTGCCAGTGGTGGCGGTCGAGACGTCGTGGTCGTTGTGCTTCACAGCGACGCGCCGGAGCTTGGCAGTGACACGGTGCGTGCCGCAATTGCGCGCGAGCTCGGCGTCGTCGCGGTCGATCCGTCTGACCCGCTGGCAGCGAACGCTGGAAGCAATGTCGTCGTGCGCCTCGACTCGCAGGCCCATGAGCTAGCGCTGACCTATGCCGACGCGAGGCACGGCACCTGGACACGCGTCATCGCTGCGCCGGCGCTCGTGGACGTGGCCGCTACCGCGGCGCTGCTGATCGGCAGCCTGGCGCGTCACGAGGCTGACGAGATCGTCGCGCCTCCGGCGGACACGAGAGTCGGCGTTGCTGCGCCGCAGTCGCCGCCTGCGGAGCCTGCTCCTCGCAGGGCGGAGCGGCCGACTCCAGTGCTGGCAGCGCGCGCGACGTTGCCGGCGGAGCGCGTGGCGAACGCTGCTTTCTTCTATCCTTTGGCGACCAATTTCGATGCACCCACTCTGAAGAGTCATCTGAGCTTCAATCTGTTGTACGGCCACTTGGGGGCGCTCGAGGGCTTCGAACTCGGGAGCGTGAACGGCGTGGCAGGAGATGTGCGCGGGCTCGAAGTCGGATTGCTCGCGAACCTCGGCGGAGGAACGCTGGAGGGCGCGCAAGTCGCGGGCCTCTACAACCGCGCGCAGCGGGTGAGTGGGCTGCAGATTGGCGGGCTTTTCAATACCTCGCCGGGCTCGCTGGAGGGCGGGCAAGCGGCGCTAATCTTCAACGCTGCGGGCGCTGAGAGTGAGGGCCTGCAGGCCACGTTCGGTTTGAATCTCGCGCAGTCGCTCGATGGCCTGCAGGTTGCGGGCGTGAGCAACCTGAGTGGTGGGACGCTACGCGGGGCGCAGTTCGCGCTTGGATTCAACCGGGCGGGTGACGTCGCAGGCGCGCAAGTCGCGCTGGTCAACGTTGGCAAGCGGGTGCGTGGGCTCCAGGTTGGGCTGGTGAACGTAGCCGAAGACGTGGAGGGAGTGCCGATTGGGTTGGTCAGTGTGACACGAAGTGGCGGCGTGCATCCGATGATCTGGGCCGCTAGTGACACCTATCTGAACTTCGCTCTGAAATTCGCGACGCGCTACACCTACACATTCGTGAGCGCGGCGATCCACCCTACGGAAGAGCGCACGCGGTTCGGGCCCGGATTTGCGCTGGGCGCGAGCGTGCCGCTATTCCCCCAGCTATTTGCCGAGATCGACGTGTCTGGGACGCACCTGTTCGGGGATAGTCGCTGCTGCGAAAACGCGTTCTTCGGCGCCGTTGCGCGTGACCGCGACTGGACGCTGTTCAAGCTTCGCGGCTCGCTCCGCTACCAGTTGTTACCGCATTTGGGCGGGTTCTCTGGGATTGGCTTGACCACGCGCCTCGCCTATCCGCGGGATCGTTTCGGAGACACTGTGGTGCGCTCTGACTCGGTGTTGGCTGGTTTTGCGGGCGTGGAGCTCTGAGTAGGAGGCGACCATGACGACGTGGTACGACCTCGGTTCCGTGAGTGAGAGCTTTGTTGGCAGGGGGCTCAGGGCCCAGCGTGACCGTTTGCTCGACGAGATTGCGGAGGCATCACCGACCGCGCTCGGCAACGTCTATCGACAGCATCAGGAGGCGGTGCGGCGCTTCGCTTGCCGCTTGGTCGGTCACGAAGAGGACGCAGAAGAGTTGGTCCAGGAGGTCTTCGTGAGTCTGCCGGCGGCGATTCGGGGCTTTCGCGCCGATTCGGACCTGCGAAGCTTCTTGCTCGGAATTGCGACCAACAAAGCGCGTCATTTCGTGCGTCAGGCGGCGCGTCGCCGGGCTGCGCTGGCGGGTCTTGCCGCCGAGCCCACCTCGACAGTGGCCGTGCCGGACGATGCTCTAGCGCGGGAACAGCTGGCGCTCCGCCTGTTGCGCGCGATGGATCGGCTGCCGCACGACCAGCGCGTCGCCTTCGTGCTGTGCGAGGTCGAGGAGCGAACCTCCGAGGATGCCGCGGCCATCGCAGGCGTGCCGAGCTCGACGTTGCGCTCGCGCTTGGTTCGGGCGCGGCGCGAACTGCGACGCCTGCTCGTCGAGGAGGCCCGGTGACCGAGGATGAGCTCGCCCGCGCCACGGAGGCGCTTCGGCGGCGTTTCGACGGACGGGCG
>JAEUAF010000389.1 GCA_019695485.1 Sorangium sp. | reverse complement strand
GTCAATTCGGGGGGAAAACGCGCGGCGAGCCCAGGACCTTACGCTCCCGACCGCGATGCTTGTAGCTTGGGCGCGAGTCGGACAGCAGGACTCGCGGGGCCAAGCCCCGATTTTCTCTAGGCCCGACTGGGACCCGAGGGTTATGCTGTTTGCGGCCGCCTATGCCCGTAGTCAGTCCGCTCGCGCGCGAGCTCGTCTTCAAAATCGTCTACTACGGGCCCGGGCTTGGGGGGAAGACAACCACCCTGCAGTACATCCACGCTACCGCGAAGCCGGAACACCGGGGAAAGATGGTGAGCCTCGCGACGCCGGTGGATCGGACGCTGTACTTCGACTTCCTCCCCATTCGGCTGCCGCACGTGCGCGGCATGAATGTGCGGTTACAGCTCTTCACTGTTCCAGGACAGGTCTATTACAACGCGACTCGCAAGTTGGTGCTGACCGGGGCCGACGCAGTGGTCGTGGTGTTCGACTCACAACGGGGTCGCATGGACGCGAATCTCGAGAGCCTCGAGAATCTGCGCGAGAACTTGCGGGCGCACGGCAAGGGCGTCGACGACATTCCTCATGTTCTTCAGTACAACAAGCGGGACCTCTACGACGTCATGCCGATGGATGAGCTCGACACCGAGCTGAACCGCGCCGGCGCCCCGTCCTTTGCGACCACCGCGACGTCTGGCGAAGGCGTCTACGAGGCGCTCGAAGCCATTACTCGGGCCGTTCTCGACGACTTCGAACGTAAGGTCCCCGAAATGCGCGGCGTGGACCCGACGACGCGACTCGAGCTGCCCGAAGGCGGCCTCGTCGAGGCGCTGCGTCGCGCCGAGGCGGACGACCGATTCGCCGACGACTTCGTGGCGAGCGTGGGGACGGCGACCGAGCCGCGCCAGAATTCGATGATCCGCCTTTCCAACTTGCCCGAAGCAGACGTTGGCGAGGCTGCGGCCCGCGCGGCAGCAGGCGACACGCCGATTCCACCTCCCTCGCCGGCGCCCGCGCTGCGCGAAGTATCGCCCCCGCCGAAAGCGCCCGCGCTGCGGGCGGCGGACAGCGTTTTGCCGCCGGAACCTGTGCGCGGAGGGCTGAGCTTCGAGGTGTTGTGGCCAGCGGGCGAGCGCGGCGTCGTGCGTGAACTCGAGCAGTCCATCGGCGACGGGGACTATGCGCGTGCGCTCAGCGTTGCCGACCGCCTGGTGAGTCGTGTGTTAGCGAGTACGGGTGGATTGCTTGGCGGCTCGCAGGAGGCGCCACGAGATCCGGCCACGGTGGCCCTGCTGCTCGGGATTGACGGGCCTCGCTACCTCGAGCTTCGCGCGTTGATCCGCGATGCGCGCGCGGGCCGCGAAGTCACCCTCGGGGATTGTTTGCGCGCATACGCCACCGCACTCGAGGCGCGCCGTCTGCGAGCCAAAATCGGCGTCTAGAAGCGAGGCGTCGGCGCCGGGGCCCGGGTCATGGGTTGACCCGAGGGCTCGCCCCACTGACGCTGCCGGCGCTGCGAGCGACGGACGTACCCGCCGTCAGTCGCCCGAGCCAGCTGCCCTGATAGCTCTGCAGTTCGCCCGAGTCGCTGACGCCGACCGTGCCAGTCGACGATAGTTCGAGCGTGGTGGCAGGTGTGGAACCGGCCGCGCAAGTGCGGGTCCAGGCGTTGAGCAGCGCGCGGTCGCAGAGCGAAGCGAGGCAGTCGACGTTGCAGAGCGCGAGCAGCGCGCTGACGCGCGAGGAGCTCACCGCGCCGAGTTCGGTCGCGATCCCCGGGCAATCCAAGAGCGCGGAGAGCGACTCCGGAACGTCCGAGAGCCCTGTCTCCGCCTGCGCGGACTGGTCGGCGAGCGTGCAGACCAGAGGTACTCGATTCCAAGACAGCGCTGCCGAAAAGGCGAGCGTGTCTTCTGGATCGACGCTCCAGGTGCCGCCGTTCGCGCTGACGTCGACCGCGCCTTCGGCGAGGCCCGCGAAGCGCAGTAACGTGAAGGTTGGTCCTTCGACGCTCGGGTCGCCGTGGAGCTGCCCCTCAAAGGCGCGATTCGAGAACAGCGCGCGTCCGGCGCCGCGCGCCCAACGCTCGATCGCGTCGTGGCTGCGGTTCGACCAGCCACGCGGCAAGCTCGTGAGCAAGGTGTCCCAGCCCGCGTCGCTCCGCGCAGCGTCGAACGTGCGCCGGACTGTCGAGCTGAGCGCCGCGCGCATACCATCGAGCAACGCACTGCTGTCACTGGTAGCGCTCGCGCCAAGCCCGCTCTGAATGCTTGAAATCGCGGCGTCGAGCTCGCCGCGCAGGGTGCTGTCGCCAAGCGCCCCGAACACCAGATTGAGCGTGCTTTCAGAAAGATCTACCGGCTCGTCGCGAATGCTGACACTGACGCTGGTTTCTTCGCCGACGGGCGGGAGTAGCACGGTGGTGCAACCGCGCGCGAGCTGCCCGGCGTGCACGCGCACGGCGAGCGGCGACGTGGCTGGGATATCCGTGAGGTGCAGCGCGGCGCTCGGCGCGGCGCGGATGGAAAGCGCGCTGTCTGGCGCGTCCTCCGCCAGGTCTTCACAGCGCAGTCCGGCGTGGACGCTCGCGACCCACTCGGAGATCAGACGTTTGCCCGTGTAGTGGGGCCGCACGAGGAGCGAGGTGAGGGCGCCGGCTTCGACCGAAATCGCGGTGGTCGCCGAGGCGCTTCCGACCTGTGCGCGCAAGAGGAAGGTCGTCGGCGCGCTGGGCGCGGTCAGCACGACGCGGGCGCGCCCGTCGTCGGCGGTCGTGACTTCCGCTCGGTCGAGCGAGGCGCCCTCAGTCAAGCTCGCCTGCGACGCGGCGAGCAAGGCGAAGCGCACGGTGTAGACACCTGCTGGGATGACGCGGGCGTTGACCACGCTCTCCGCTCCGGGGGAGATATGAATCGCCTCCTCGTCGAAGGCGATCGAGACCTCGGGCATGTTGGGCGCGCCGCCCATGGTCGGCGGCATCATCACGAGAGTTGCCGGGACTTCTGGAGTTGCGTTGCAGCTTGGCGCGCTCAGGGCGGCGAGCAGCGCCCAGGTTCGTGTGCAGAGCTTCCAGCCGGAGTTCAACCCGGGCCTTCCGGTCGGTCGACGCTGAACCCACATCTTCGTGACTTGCTTCAAGGTTAGACGAGTGGCGGGAGGCCGCAAGGCAGGCGTCATGCTGGCGGTCAGAAATCCGCAGCCACATCACTCGGGCCGAAGTACTAGATTGCGTTCAAATGACCTCCATTGTCCCGCCGCCGCTCAAGATCCTGGTCGTCGAGGACGAGCCGGGGCTCCGGGAAATGCTTGGCATTCTGTTCCGGCGTGAAGGCTACGAGGTCGTCGCGGCACCGGGCGCGAAGGCGGCAATCGAGGCCATCATGCAGCACCCGCAACCGTTCCCCGTGGTGCTCACGGATCTGTCGATGCCGGACGGTTCGGGGCTCGACGTGCTGGCCGCAGCGAAGTCGCGCAGCCCCTCCACCGAGGTGATCCTGATTACGGCGCACTCCTCGCTCGAGAACGCGATCGCCGCGATGCGCCTTGGCGCGTACGACTTCGTGGCCAAGCCGTTTCAGTCGGCCGAGCTTGCCGCGCTGATCGCGAAGGCTCTCGAAAAGCAAGCGCTGGTGGCGGAGAACCTGCGCCTTCGCGCGCAAGTTGGCGATCCCGCTGCTCGCGAGATTATCGGCCGCAGCGCCGCCATGCGTCGTGTGATGGATCTCGTGGCGCGAGTCGCGGCCACGCGCACGACCGTCCTCATCACGGGCGAGAGCGGTACCGGCAAGGAGCGCATCGCGCGCGCCATCCATCGCCAGTCGGAGCGCGCGGACGGCCCCTTCCTGGTCGTCAACGCGGGGGCCTTGCCCGAGGCGCTGATGGAAAGTGAGCTGTTCGGCCACGAAAAAGGCGCGTTTACCGGCGCTCAGACCAAGCATCGCGGCATGTTTCGCGAGGCGGAGGGAGGCACGATCCTTCTCGATGAAGTCGGCGAACTGCCGCCCTCGCTACAGGTCAAGCTACTGCGCGTGCTGCAGGAGCGCATGGTGCGGCCGGTGGGGGCCACCCAGGAGGTTGCCGTGGACGTGCGCGTGCTCGCGGCGACCAACCGCGACATCGACGCTGACGTGGCAGCAGGTCGTTTCCGAAGCGACCTCTACTATCGACTCAACGTCATTCGCGTCGTCTTGCCGCCCTTGCGCGAGCGAATGGAAGATGTGCCCTTGCTCGCAGAGCGCTTCGTGCGCCACTTTGCGCAAGAGATGGGGAAGGACATCGCGGGCTTCACGCCCGACGCGTTACGCGCGCTCCAAGCCTACGCGTTTCCGGGCAACGTGCGTGAGCTCGAGAACGTCATCGAACGAGCGGTGGCGCTGGCCGGCGCGCGGGTGATAGGGCTCGGGGATTTGCCGCCCGAACTGAGCGGCGCCGCTGGCGCGCCGACGCCCGCGCTGCTCGCGCTGCCTCAGCAAGGGATGCGCCTCGACGACGTGCTCGGCGAGGTCGAGCGCCGCTTGATCCTGGAGGCACTCAATCGCACGGGCGGGGTGCGCACGCGCGCGGCCGACCTGCTCGGAATAACGTTTCGCTCGCTGCGCTACCGCCTGAAAAAGCACGGCCTGGGCGAGGACGCTGAGGACGATGACGGCGACCTCGAGCAGCCGTGACGCCGTCTAGGCCGGCGCTGATGTGGCGAATGGTGTGTCTGAGCTTGCCGTTCTAACGCGCCTAGAATGTTCGGGTATCGAGGGACCATGCTAGGCTGATTGCAATGTCATTGGGCTGGCCAGCATGCGCGATCGCTCGGAGTCGCCCCCTCGGGCGTCTTTCCGCTGGGCCGCGCCGACCGCGCTCGCAGCGCGGCTTCACGCTGACCGAGTTGATGATCGTGGTGGCGCTCGTCGGGATTTTGGCTTCAGTCGGCGTTGCTTCGTTTCGAAAGCAGGTGGCCTCCTCGAAATCAGCGGAAGCGGCGAGCGTCATCCAAGCCATCCGTGGCGCAGAGGAGGCGTTTCGCTCTGAAAACCAATCGTACTTGAACGTGTCGAGCGCCGACAGTTGGTACCCCGGGGACGGCGTTGGACCGATCGTTCGCGCCTGGGAGCAAAAGACGCACAAAGATCTGGTGGGCTGGCAGCGCCTGGGCCCGCGCGTGACTCAGCCAGTGCAGTTCGGATACATAGTCAACGCCGGCCCGCCAGGCGCCGCGCTCCCAGCACTGCACATCGATCAAAAGAACATCGACCTCGGCACGCCGAAGGACGCCTGGTACGTGATCCAAGCGCGCGCGGACTTCGATAAGGACTCCGTGTTCTGTAACGCGATGGCGACCAGCTTTAGCCCCGAGCTCTACGTCGAGCACGAGGGGGAATGAGCGCTGCGGCGCCCTTCCCGGTGTCGGCGACCGCGTCCGACCGCGGGAGAGCAGCGCGCTACTA